>CAZAQM010000257.1:0-2507 GCA_964487385.1 uncultured Dethiobacter sp. | reverse complement strand
CTTTCCCGATCCGGAAACCCCGGTCACGCAGACGAAAACCCCCAGGGGGAAGGACACATCTATATTTTTGAGGTTGTTGGCCGCCGCCCCGCGGATCTCCAGCCATTTATCTTCCGGAAGAGGCCTGCGCCGATCGGGAAGGGGGATGGAGCGCCGGCCAGCCAGATAGTCCCCGGTAATGGAAGCCGGATGGCCGGCAATCGCCTCCAATGATCCGGCGGCCACAATATGCCCGCCCATGCCGCCGGCCCCGGGACCCATATCCACGATGAAATCGGCGCTGCGCATCGTCTCCTCATCGTGTTCCACCACGATGACGGTATTGCCCAGATCCCGCATTTTGAGCAGCGTCTGCAGCAAACGGGCGTTGTCCCTTTGGTGCAGACCGATGCTGGGTTCGTCCAGGATATAGATTACCCCCGTCAGGCCGGAACCGATCTGGGTAGCCAGCCTGATGCGCTGGGCCTCCCCGCCTGACAGGGTCGCGGCGCTGCGATCCAGGGTCAGATACCCCAGGCCCACGTCGAGGAGAAAGCCCAGGCGGGCATGGATCTCTTTGAGAACCTGCCTTCCGATAAAGGCGTCTTTTTCCGAAAGGGAAAGCTGTGCCAGATATTCCCTTACATCCTGAACGGTAAGAGCCGTTAACTGGGCGATGTTCCGCTCGCCGACGGTAACCGCCAGGCTGGATTCCTTCAGCCGGGCGCCGCCGCAGGCGGGACAAAGTTTGCTGCGCAGATACTTGTTCATCTGCGCTTTGGCATCGTCGCTCTCCGAATCTTTGTACCTTTGAGCCAGGATGTTGAGGATGCCCGGGAAAGGGCGCCTGTAATTGCGCACCCTGCCCCGGTAGATGCTCCTGTAGCGAAAATCGATCTTTTGGGGGGAACCGTAAAAGAGCAGCTCCTTTTCCTCTGCGCTGTAGGATTGAAAAGGCTTGTGCAGATCCAGGGCAAAGGCAGCGGCAAAGGAGTCCAGAAATTGCCGGTAATAGCCGTTGGGGTTGCTCCCCCAGGGATGAATAGCCCCTTCGGCAATGGAGAGCTCCGGATAGGGTATGACCAGCTCGGGATCGAATTCCAGGGTCATACCCAGGCCCCCGCAACGGGGGCAGGCCCCATAGGGACTGTTGAAGGAAAAGAGGCGGGGGGAAATCTCCTCAAAGCTGAATCCACAGTGCAAACAGGAAAAAGAGCTGCTGAAAAGCATCTCCTCCCCCCCCTGCTCCAAGACGATAGCCAACCCATCCCCCAGGTCCAGAGCCGTTTCCAGGGAATCGGCCAATCGTGATCCTATTTTCTCCCGCAGGATGAGGCGATCGATGATCACCTCAATATTGTGCTTTTTATTTTTATCGAGAACGATGGCCTCGTCGAGCTCCCTGATCCCGCCATCGATGCGCACGCGGATATAGCCCTTCTTGCGCAGTTCCTCGAAAAGGGCCCCATACTCCCCCTTGCGCCCCCTGACCAGCGGAGCCATGACCTGCAGCCGCGCCCCGGCCGGACGGGCCAGGATGGTATCGACCATTTGCTGGATTGTCTGTCCGGAGATGGGCACATGGCAGCGGGGGCAATGAGGCTTGCCGATGCGGGCATATAACAAGCGCAGGTAATCGGATATTTCTGTCACCGTCCCCACAGTGGAACGGGGATTGCGGGAGGTGCTTTTCTGATCGATGGAAACAGCTGGTGAAAGCCCTTCGATAAAATCCACATCCGGTTTGTTCATCTGCCCCAAAAACTGCCGGGCATAGGCGGAAAGGGATTCCACATAGCGCCGCTGCCCCTCGGCATAGATGGTATCAAAGGCCAGGGAAGACTTCCCCGATCCGCTCAGGCCGGTAAAAACGATCAGCTTATTGCGGGGGATCTCCAGGTCGATATTTTTCAGATTATGCTCACGGGCGCCTTTAATGATGATTTTCTCCATGTTAACCCACCTTGTGTCAAAGGGACGGGGGTTCTGACACATTGCTCCCACTTTATTTTTTAAAAAGGGCAGGAATGATTTTTATTGCTCTTCCCCAAGGCGTGAGGAAACCCATTTTTTCCCCAGGGCGCGCAGCTCGAAAAGAATATCCCGCATCTCGGCTGCCCGTTCAAAATCCATTTCCTTGGCTGCACTGCGCATCTTCTTCTCCAGATCGCGGATCAAACGATCCCGTTCTTTTTTACCCATGGCCCTGGCTTTTTCGGATGTGACCGTCAGGTAGGAGGCGGCCTCCTCCGCCGCCTGGGTGACCTGCAAGGGCGCCCTGATACCCTTTTGCACGGTGCGCGGTATTATATTATTTTCCACATTATGGGCAATCTGTTTGCTCCGGCGGCGCTCTGTTTCCCGCAAGGCAGCCGCCATGGAGGGGGTCATATCCCGGGCGTACATGATCACCTGCCCGTTAATATTGCGGGAGGCCCTGCCAATCGTCTGGACAAGCGAGCGCTCTGAACGCAGGAAACCTTCCTTATCGGCATCGAGAATGGCCACCAGGGAAACCTCCGGCAGAT
>CAZAQM010000256.1:0-2517 GCA_964487385.1 uncultured Dethiobacter sp. | reverse complement strand
CCTGCATGGCTTGTTTTAACAAGTATTTACTGACATAACCATTAAAAGGCGGCGTTCCCGAAATGGCCAGGGCGCCCGCCAACGCGCCGGCAAAGGCCACCGGCAGAAGCCTCCATATGTATGGCTGCCGCCCATCCTTGTTTTCCCGATAGTGCTCCCCCTCCCGGTGGAGTTCGTGCAGATTTTCCGTCCCCACGCAGTAGATGAGGACCCCGGCACTCATGAAGAGCAGAGCTTTATAGAACATGTGATTTACCAGGTGCAGAAGGCCGCCATCGACTCCGAGGGCAGTGCCCAGTCCCACCCCGGCTACCATGTAACCCACCTGACTGATGATATGAAAGGAAAGCAGGCGGCGCAGATCGCTCTGCAGCAGAGCCAGCGTTACGCCGAAGATCGCCATGCAGGCCCCCATGATATTGATGAAATCGCCGGGGGGCAAAACCCTTGCCACCGCATAGACGCCTACCTTGGTACAAAGAGCCGCCAGCAGGACGCTGGAAGGGAAGGAAGCCGCCGGGTAACCCCAGGGGACCCAGAAATGCAGGGGCAAAAAGGCTGTTTTAATGCCGATGCCCAGGATGAAGAAAAAGAGGCCTGCCTGGGGATAGATCAGGGCCAGGCTGCCTGTGGCATTATAGTTGAGGATAATCCCCACGGTTAATGAAAAGCCGCTGGCCAGCGAGAAGAAAAGCACCCTGTAGCCCATCTTGATGGCATGGGGGGTCCGCCTCAGAAAAACAAGCGCCGATGTTGTCAGGGTGAGCAGTTCCCAGAAGAAAAGAAATGTCAAAAAATTATCTGCCAGGGCGACTCCAATTGCGCCGGAAAGGGCAGCGATTAGAGCGGCCTGCTCGCCCCGGGAAGAAACGTTGAGCCCGTAAAGAAGCCCCATGGCCCCAACGAACAAAAACCCGAACACAGCGATCTTGGCGTACGGATGTGCGCCAAAGGAAAGCAGGAATGTGTCGGCTGCGCCCGGCAGGGGCGCCTTGAAAAGGGACAAACTGCCTAGCTCCGCCCCGGTGAGGAGATGAATGCTAAGGGCGAGCAAGCCGGCGATATACAACATCATGAGCATCTGTTTCCTTTTTTGCGAAAGAACCAGCAAGGCGGGCGAAACAACGACCGGCGCAAAAACTGCTAAAAGAACCATGTTAACTTTTTATCCCTCCCTTTTCGAAAAACCTTGAATTAAAATAAATAGCTGACAATATTTTGCACATACGGTAAGGTTAAATCTAGTTTAATGCCCACGACGAGGCAAATTCCGGAAAGGACCATAATGGGAACCAGCATGGAAAGCGGCGCCTCAGCCCTGCCGGCCGGCGCGAAATTCCCCTCTTTAAAAAAGGCGGCGATGACGATGGGCAGGAAGTAGATGGCATTTAAAATGGCGCTGGTGATGAGAATGATGATGATGACAGGCATCTCCCCTTCGATGCTCCCCAGCAATAGATACCATTTGGAGATAAAGCCATTCAGCGGAAGTATGCCGATCATGCCGATGCTTCCCAGGGTAAAGGCGGCCATGGTCAGAGGCATGCGCCGCCCCAATCCGTTCATCTCGCTGATTTTCGTTTTACCCGTCATTGTTATGATCGCACCGGCACAAAAAAAGAGGGTGATTTTTAAAAGGGCATGGTTGAACATGTGCAGCAAGCTGCCCGTCAATCCCAGCGGTGTCAGCAGTGCCGCCCCCAAGGTGATATAGCCCAGTTGGCTGATGGTGGAATAGGCCAGCCTGCGTTTGAGCACGTCCTGGCGCATGGCGATGATCGAAGCAAAGATAATCGTAAAAGATATTAACACAGCGATGATTACCCCTAAGTTTAATTCCCGCATGGCCGAAGTCCCGAAGATGGAATACATGATCCTCAGTATGCCGAAAACCCCTGATTTGACGACGGCGACGGCATGTAGAAGCGCGCTGACCGGGGTGGGGGCAACCATGGCCGAGGGGAGCCAGGAATGCAGCGGCATGATGGCCGCCTTGACTCCAAAGCCTAAGATGTAGGTCATAAATACTGTGGTGAGAAGAAAGGGGGCAGTTCTGGCAACTTCCATCATGATCCCGCCTCTGGAGAACTCCAGCGTGCCTGCTATACCATAAGTAATGAACAGCGAATAGAGGACGAGAGCGGCGCCCACCAGGCTGTAGGCGATATAGAGGAGCCCCGCCCTTTGGGCCTCCTTGCTTCCCTCGTGGATGACCAGGGGATAGGTGACCAGCGTCAACAGTTCGTAGAAAAGATAGAGCGTAAAAAGATTTGCAGCAAAGGCTACCCCCAGAGTAACCCCCATGGAGACCAGATAAAAAATAAAATACCTTTTTCTTTTATTTTCCCGGGACATATAGCCTATGGAATAGAGCACGGAAAAGACCCATAGAACGGAAGCCAGACAGCCAAAAAGTGCTCCCAGGGGGTCCACCCGCAAAGAAAATACCAGCCCGGGTAAAATATTTAATACTGCACAGGAGACAATTTTTCCGTAGGCTACCTGTATGACGACATT
>CAZAQM010000255.1:0-2519 GCA_964487385.1 uncultured Dethiobacter sp. | reverse complement strand
GATAGTTCAGCCCGGGCAACTTGTTGAGAAAAGGAGGCTTCGGCATGCCAGGCTTTAATGGAACAGGACCGCAGGGCAACGGTCCCCTTACGGGAAAAGGGCGTGGTTTTTGCATCCGGCCTATTTGGGACAGGGGCGCTTTCTTTCCCTTCCCCAGGCGCCGGGGTTATCGGCTTTTTAACTTTTGGCCTTTTAGCCCTGGTCAGGGAAGGGGAAGGGGCGGCGGGCGTTGCTGGCGGTAGCAGATGCAGTTTGTAGTTTATGGTTAGTGAAAAAAACAGGCGACAGATTGGGAAAGGAGGTAAAAAAAATGCCAAGAGGAGATGGTAGCGGTCCAAGAGGTTTTGGTCCGCAAACTGGCTGGGGCAGAGGTTTTTGTGCAGGATATCCGGCCAGGGGTTATGGAGGTTTTGGCCCCGGCTTCGGTTTCAGAGGTTGGGGAGGATACGGCAATTTCCCGCAGCAAGGCGTTGCTTCAGATGAGAAGAGATATCTGGAGCAACAGGCGGAATTTTTAAAAGAGCAATTAAAGGCACTTGAGGCCAGGCTTAAGGATTTCGATAGTTCTGATGACAGGTAGTCGGCTGGATCTTTTTGCCGCCGGGGGGGCTGCTGCTCCCCCGGTTTTTTCCTGAATAGAGCAGGCATTTCACCGATGAAATGCGCAGTGGAATTAAAAATTGTTTTTTATAAAAATTTGCACTTTTTTTGCTGTTGTATTTTTTAGGCAAAGGAGATATAATTAGCAAAAATAAACAACCAAACTTAATAATCGTTAGGGGTGCTTCCCAAGCGGAGGCTGAGAGGGGAACGCAATGAAGTTTCCAAACCCTTTGAACCTGTTTGGCGGAATTGTTTTCCGTTCTGGGTAATACCAGCGTAGGGATGAGTATGCTGCAAGTTTTTGGACTCAAAGGCGGGCCTGCGTTTTGGCCCGTTTTATTTTTTATATGGAAAATGAAAGTTTTAAAGAGAGGTGTTTTTTGCTGTGGGAAATATTGTTACGCAGGTTGCCAGGGCGCGACAGGGCGAGTTGACTCCCCAAGTAAAATACGCGGCCCGGGAGGAAGGTCTGCCTGAAGAGGCGGTCATGGAAGGGGTGATCGGCGGCACCATCGTTATACCGGCCAATATTAACCGCCAAGTCCGGCAGCCACGCGCTATCGGGGAAGGGACGCGCATAAAGGTTAATGCTAACATCGGGACTTCGGAAGCCTATCCCCAGAAGGAAAATGAAAGGACCAAGCTCATCGCTGCTTTGCAGGCGGGTGCAGATGCCGTAATGGATCTAAGCACGGGCGGCGACCTCAGGGAAGTGCGTTCCATGGTGTTGGATCATTGCCCGGTACCCGTAGGTACTGTGCCTATTTATGAGGCTGCGGCAAGGGCACGTTTTTCCTATGGGGGCGTCCTTAAAATGAAAGCGGAAGATCTGTTTAAGGTTATTGAGGAGCATGCTGCTGAGGGCGTGGACTTCATCACGGTACACTGCGGCCTGACCATGGCAGCTCTGGATTGCCTGCGTTCCCAAGGGCGTATCATGGGTATTGTCAGCCGGGGCGGCGCCATCCTGGCCGGCTGGATGCTGGAAAATGAACGGGAAAATCCCCTGTACGAAAATTACGATCGGCTTTTGGAAATTGCCGCCAGGCATGATGTGACCCTCAGCCTTGGGGATGGAATGCGGCCGGGATGTTTGGATGATGCTACCGATCGGGCCCAGATAGAGGAGCTACTAACCCTGGGGGAATTGGTGCAAAGAGCCAGGGCAGCCGGTGTGCAGGTTATGGTCGAGGGTCCGGGCCATGTTCCCTTTGATCAGATCGAAACGAATATGAAAGCTGCCAAAACCCTTTGCAAGGGCGCTCCCTTTTATGTGTTGGGACCGCTGGTTACCGATGTTGCTCCCGGTTACGATCATATTACGGCAGCAATCGGCGGAACGATGGCGGCGGTTGCCGGGGCGGACTTCCTTTGTTATGTAACTCCTAGCGAACATCTTGGTTTGCCCGGCCCTGAGGAGGTTACTCAGGGGGTGGTGGCCTCACGCATTGCTGCCCATGCTGCGGATGTGGCCAAGGGGTTGAAGGGGGCCAAGGAGTGGGACAAGCAGATGTCGCTGGCCCGCCGCAGGTTTGACTGGAAAAGCCAACTTGACCTGGCCATCGATCCCGTGCTGGCCAAAAGCGTTTATAAACGCCTTAATCCCCAGGAAAAAGAGGAATGTACGATGTGCGGTTCCTTTTGCGCTATTAAGATGGTAAAAGAACATCTGGACTAAACGGGGCTATGTTGCCGTTGCCATTGCCATTGCTATGCAAGCTTTTGTGCTTGGGATGACAGACTTTCATAGCGATGACGGGGAATTTTGCTTTGCTTTACCGAATCTTGCTTAACCTAATCAGCGGCAGCTACACTGTGGGGAATGTCTTGCTTATTTCGACAAATTTATTTATGCCGGCGTCTTGTATTTTATTTTAAACCATGCTATAATTCAAAGCCGTGGGGCAAAATAAGAG
>CAZAQM010000254.1:0-2522 GCA_964487385.1 uncultured Dethiobacter sp. | reverse complement strand
ACCAGGATACAGGCCGGCAGATAAAAAGAAAACGCCGCTGCCGCGCCTTTTTTTACGGTAATCATAAGCAAAACACCACACTTTTATACGCTGCTTAAGAGGAGATAAATAAACCTGAAAAGCTTATATAAAATTATATGCCAAAGAGGTTCCGGGTATTCTCCAGGCAAAGCCGGCCCAGATAACCCAATGTCTTTCCCCGCAAAGCAGCGACTTTTTCCGCCGTATAGCTGATGAAAGCCGGTTCGTTGCGTTTGCCCCGCAAAGGATGGGGCGGCAAAAACGGGGCGTCAGTTTCCATGAGCAGCCTTCCCGCTGGAACCATGGAAGCCACCTGCCCCAAAATGATATTTTTTTTATAGGTAACCGGCCCGGCGATGGAAATATATAATCCCAGATCCAGCGCTGTTTTTGCCAGGGCTATATCCCCGGAAAAACAGTGCACAACACCTTTTGCCTGCGGCAACCCTTCGTTTTGACACACTTCGACAATTTCATCATGGGCCTCCCGGTCATGAATGATCACCGGAAGGTTTATTTCCCTGGCCAGATGGAGCTGGGCTTTAAAAACTTCCTCCTGTTGTAATCGGGGTGAACGATTGCGAAAGTAGTCCAGCCCTATTTCCCCGATAGCCACGACTTTTTCCTGCCCGGCCAGCTCTTCCAGCATTTGCAGGTAGCCGTCAGGCACCTTGGCGGCCTCATGGGGATGAATACCCACAGCAGCAAAAACAAGCGGGTATCTGGCCGCCAATTCGACGGCCCTCCGGGAAGAAGCCAGGTCAAAACCCACGTTGATAATCAGCTCGACGCCGGCGTCTTGCGCCCTTTCCAGAACCGCATCCCTGTCCCCGTCAAAGTCCTCAAAATCCAGATGCGCATGGCTATCGGCCAGACCGGAAAGGGCCTTGCCCCCGTTCACGAGACCCTGCTCCCCGCAGGAAGCCCGCTGTCGATCGTCGTCAGGGCCAGCTTACCCTCTGCATCGGTGGCGGCGAGGATCATCCCCTCGGAAAGAAGCCCCCTCAGCTTGACGGGTTGTAGATTTACCACGAAGAGAGCCTTCTTGCCCGCAAGATCTTCCGCAGAGTAAAACTGGGCAATGCCGGCCACTATCTGCCGGGGCTCCTCTTCCCCCACGTTTACTTTCATGACTAATAGTTTATCGGTTTTGGGCACTGGTTCGGCGGAAATAATTTCGCCGACGCGCATTTCCACCTTGCTGAAATCATCGATGGAGATCATTTGACCTGCACTCTCCTTAGAAGGGGTTTTCTCAGGCACCTTTGCTTCCTTTTCCTTTTTTTCCTCAACGGGCGGCTCCTCCCCCAGCAGGGCTTTCAACTCCTTATCTATATCCAGGCGGGGAAAAAGATCCGCCTGCCGCTCAGCCCTGGTCCCCGGCGGCAAAAGCCCCCAACTTGACAGGCTCTGCCAGCTTTGCAGCGCGGGGGCATCGCCCATGCCCAGTTGGGCCCAGATTCGCCCGGGGGTGCGGGGCATGAAGGGCAGCAGCAGAACGCCAATGAAGCGCAGGGATTCGCAAAGGTTATAAAGAACGGTACCCAGGCGGCCTTTCTTATCCTCGCTCTTGGCCAGCGCCCAGGGAGTATTTTCATCGATATACTTATTAGAACGGCGCACCAGCGCCCAAAGGGCTTCCAGCGCACCGCTGAGCTGTAGCTTATCCATCAGTTTTTCCAGACGGGCAGGAGTGGCCAAAGCCGTATTTTTGAGATCGCTGTCCACCGTAGCCTCCTCCGCTTCCGGCGGGGGAATGACGCCCCCAAAATAGCGCTCGACCATCGTCACGGTGCGGCTGAGGAGATTGCCCAGATCATTGGCCAGATCGGAGTTAATCCGTTGCAGCATGGATTCATTGCTGAACACTCCATCGGTTCCGAAAGGTATCTCCCTCAGCAGGAAATAACGCAGGCTGTCCGAACCGTAACGCTCGATGAGGAGCATGGGATCGACGACATTTCCCCGGGATTTGGACATTTTTCCTTCTTTCATGATCAGCCAGCCGTGTCCGAAAACCTGCTTGGGCAAGGGAATGTTAAGGGCCATAAGAAAAATAGGCCAGTAAATGGTATGGAAACGAATAATTTCCTTGGCCATGAGATGCACATCGGCCGGCCAGTACTTGTGGAAAAGCGTTTCATCGCCGGAGGCATATCCGAGGGCGGTAATATAGTTGCTGAGAGCATCCAGCCAGACATAGACGACATGGCCCGGGGCAAAGGGGATAGGAATGCCCCAATCGAAGGAGGAGCGGGAAACATAGAGATCCTCCAGTCCGGGGCGGAGAAAATTGTTGATCATTTCGTTTTTGCGGGATGCAGGTTGGATAAAGTCCGGGTTTTCCTCGATGTATCTCTGCAGCTTACCGGCATATTTGGACATGCGGAAAAAATAGCCCTCTTCGGCAACCAGCTCCACAGGCCTGCCGCAGTCGGGACAATTCCCCTCTTCGGCCTGGCGGGCTGTCCAAAAAGCCTCGCAGGGAGTACAGTACCAGC
>CAZAQM010000253.1:0-2563 GCA_964487385.1 uncultured Dethiobacter sp. | reverse complement strand
CCGTGCCTTGCCGTGCTGTTCAGGTGCCTGGATATTTCCGAGGGGGTCAGGCCCAAAGCCTTGGACATTTCCCCAGTCGTCAAAGGTCTTTCACGCAAAATCAGCATGATCTCGCTGACAGCAATCTTGTCCACGACCAGCTCCTCGAATAATCTATTTAACCCCTCGCTGGTATAAAACTCCTCGTATTCTTCCCTCGTATTAAAATGAACCCTCAACCGCTCATTCAGCACCAACCTGAGATAAGGAACGAGGCTCGTCACTGCTTTTAGTTTTAATTTTAGCTCTTTTTCTTCCAGCTCTTCGCTTTGGCCCAGGGGCCCCAGCTCTTTTATCTTGTTGCTGAATTCGTTGACAACCTCCACATAGACGTTCCCCTCGCTGCCGGACATAAAATCGATCTTCAGCCTTTCGGGGTTTAAGCCGATGTGCCCCAGGATTTTTTTCATGAGCAGCGCCATGTTCAGCGCATGGAAATTGCCCTGGGTGGTATAGTTGCACTCGCCCAAACGGCAACCCCCGATCAACACCCCATCCACTCCTTTGGAAAAGGCCCTGAGGATATGTGACGGGTCCACCCTTCCGGTACACATGACACGGATTAGCCTTATATCTGTTGCATATTGTAGTCTGGAAACTCCAGCCAGGTCAGCAGCTCCGTATGCTCACCAGTGGCAGACAAAACCCAGGATCCTCGGTTTAAATTTTAGTCCCGTAGCCATCCTTTTCTTACCCTCCCTTGTTGGTCATTCTAACGTAGGTCAAGCAAAAAGTCGCCTCTAGATCTTTGTTTCAATTAGGCATTGACAGCCAGTTCCACGATTTGTTCCACTGGTCCTTCCCAGGGAACCGCCGCATCAATTTGGCTGAGAATCTCCCTATCGGTAAAGTGTTTGAGTTGTATGGCGCCTGTCGGGCATTTTGTATTGCAAAGACCGTCCCCTTTGCAGAGAACGGGGTTAACAACGGCCTTTCTGCCCTTTGGCGTTTCGTGAAACTCGATAGCACCGTAATTGCATGCAGAGATACAAGCCCCGCAGGAAAGGCATTTATCCTCATCCACTTCGCAGATAGCACCGGAGGCGGTGACCGTTTCGTGCGAAAGGAGAGTTAAAACCCGGCCGGCGGCGCCATAAGCCTGACTAATCGTCTCCGAAATAAATTTGGGGTAATGGGCCAGGCCGCAGAGGTAAACGCCATCGGTACCAAACTCGACAGGGCGCAATTTTACGTGGGCCTCTTTGAAAAAACCATCCGGGCTGAGGGTCACCTTAAACATCTTGGCAATTTTTTCTGTCTCTTCTGCAGGAATAATAGCTGCGGCCAAGGCAATGATATCGGCATCCAGCTCCAGCTTTTTCTGCAAAACGTAGTCCGGCAGGGTAACCTTCAGGACAGGCCGTCCGTCCTCCTCCGCTTCGCCGGCTTCCAACTGGGGCGGATCCTGCGGCTCATAGCGGATGAATCTGATGTTTTTATCCGCGGCCTCCCTATAGTAATCCTCATTGAAGCCGTAGGTTCTGATATCCCGGAAGAGGATGTAAATGTCCATCTCCGGGTTGATTTCCTTTAGTTCCAGGGCATTTTTGATCGATTCGCTGCAGCAGACCCGGCTGCAGTAATCCCTGTCTTCATTTCGGCAGCCCACGCATTGGATCATGACCAGGCTTTGGGCGCCCGTTATTTTTTCATTTCCCCCGGCAACCTCTTCCTCCAGCTCCAGATGGGTCATGACACGATCGTCTTCGCCGTAGAGGTATTCGGTGGGGATGGATACTTCGGCGCCCGTAGCCAGAATGGTCGCTCCGTGTTTAATCTCTGTGTAACCCCTGGTGGACTTTACGCCGGTCACAAAGTTCCCCACATAACCGCCTGCCTCCTTAACGGACGCACCGGTGTAAACGTGTATAAGGGGATGCCGGTAGATCTTTTTGGCAAGCTCGCCCACATAATCCTGAACATCGAGCCCCTCCAGGGTGGTGTGAATCCTGCGGGCTATGCCCCCAAGATCCGCCTCCTTCTCGATCAGGTAAACTTCATGGCCCTGGTTGGCTATGGAGAGGGCACAGTTCATGCCGGCAATGCCTCCCCCGACTACCAGCGCCGCCTTGTTGACCGGAAGATCGAATTCCTGAAGGGGTTCCAGCTGGCTGGCACGGGCTACCGACATGCGGATGATATCTTTGGCCTTTTCTGAAGCTGCTTCCTTTTCTTTGGAGTGGACCCAGGAATTGTGCTCCCTGATATTGGCCATTTCCAGATAATACTGGTTAATTCCCGCATCCCTGATGGTGTTGCGGAACAAAGTTTCCAGGGTTCTGGGGGAACATGCCGCCACGACGACGCGGTTGAGATTTTTTTCCCTGATCGTATCCGTTATCTCTTTGGCGGAGTTGGTGGCACAGGCAAATAGGTTTTCCTGGGCATGAACGACACCCGGCAATGTTTTACAGTATTCAACAGTCTCGGGAACATCTACTATCCGGCCGATATTGGCCCCGCAATGGCAGACGAAGACGCCGATCCTGGGCTCCTCCCCGGAAAGATCCGCTTCCGGCGGATA
>CAZAQM010000252.1:0-2582 GCA_964487385.1 uncultured Dethiobacter sp. | reverse complement strand
CGGGATCTGCTTGGCGAAATGGACAGATGCGGCGTGGACAGGACGGCTATCAGCGGATTTGCCTGCTCCGATCCCGGTCTTTGCCGGGAAATGAACGACTATATCCTGGAGGCAGCCGGGGCTTTTCCGCAAAGGCTGCTGGCCATGGCCATCGTTTCGCCCCAGGATAGATCGATGGAGCAGGAACTGGACCGTGCCCTGGGGCTTGGCGCCCGGGGCGTGGGGGAACTTTTCCCCTGGGGCCAGTCTTTCCCCCTGGAGGGGGCGGCGGCGGCCAGGCTTGCTTCCTACTGCCAGGAAAGGAAGCTGCCCCTATTGCTGCACCTCAACGAAAATGTGGGCCATTATTATACCGGCAAAGGCGACATATCCATCAAGGAGGGCGCTGCCTTTGCGGCAAAATTTCCTTCGCTGCCCCTCATCTATGCACACTGGGGGGGCGGTCTTTGCTTTTACGAGCTGATGCCGGAGCTGAAAGAGCAGCTCCGCCATGTTTATTATGATATTGCTGCTAGCCCGTTCCTCTACACCCGAAATATTTACAGGGTTGCCCGGGAGATCGGTATCCTGGATAAAATTCTTTTGGGCAGCGATTATCCTCTGCTTTCCCCCCGGCGCTACTTGGCCGAGCTGGACAATTCCGGCCTTACACCCGAAGAAATCAGGCAAATCAAAGGGGAAAACGCCGCCCGGCTTTTTCCCCAGGATATTGATTGACGATCCGCAAGACGCCATCTCTGTAAAAATGTAATTCGCCCTTTTCTATGAACAGGGATTTTTTTTGTGCTTTTTCATACCATTCGCCTGCCTGGGAATACTAAGGTTAATAAGCCAAATATCAGGAAAGGATGAAAGCTGTTGCGGATATTAATGCTTAGTTGGGAATTTCCCCCCAAAGTGGTCGGTGGGCTTGCTCAGCATGTTTATGAGTTGTCCCGGTCACTCGTTGCTTCCGGGGACTGCCGGGTGGATGTCATTACTGCAGGGGAGGACGGGTATCCCGAATGGGAAGTCATGGATGGGATAAAGGTGCATCGGGTTCAGCCCTACCATGGAGGCAGGGGCAGGGATTTTATCGACTGGGCGCAAAGGTTTAATTTTGCCCTGTTGGAAAAAGGGGCCTCCCTCTTCAACGAAAACGGCGGTTACGATCTGATCCATGCCCACGACTGGCTGGTAGCTTACGGGGCCCGTGCCCTGAAACATATTTATACCACTCCTCTCTTGGCCACGATCCATGCCACGGAATATGGCCGGAACAACGGACTGCATAACCCCGAACAAAGCAGCATCAGCGATATCGAATGGTGGATGATCTATGAGGCATGGAAGGTCATCTGCTGCAGCTCTTATATGAAAGAGGAACTTATGCATGTTTTTCAGGTTCCCGGGGACAAACTTACGGTGATTCCCAATGGCATCCGCCCCGAGGCCTACATGCCCGTGGATGGGGTTGTTTTGGATAAGAGTTTTTATGATCCCCATGTAAAATATCTGTTTTATATAGGCCGCCTCGTGCAGGAAAAAGGGGTGCAGATCCTGCTCGATGCAGCTCCAACTATCCTGGAGGGATATCCTGAGGTTAAGATCCTCATTGCCGGAACGGGCCCCTATGCAGAACACCTGCAAAACAAGGCCCGGGAGATGGGGCTGGGGAACAAGGTTCATTTTTTGGGCTATATCGATGATGCAACCCGCAACGAGCTGTATAACGTTGCTTCTGTTGCCGTCTTTCCCAGCCTCTATGAACCTTTCGGCATAGTAGCCCTCGAGGCGATGGCATCAGGAACTCCTGTTGTCGTTTCCTCTGTGGGCGGGATGGATGGGATCGTCGAACATGACCTGGACGGGCTCAAAGTGTATCCCGGAAATCCCCGTTCCCTCTCCGATCAAATTTGCCGTCTGCTGGGAGATGAGGAGCTGGCCGAATCGCTGGCGGGTAAAGCTGCCAGAAAAGCAGCCTCAAAGTATTCCTGGGATAGTATTGCCCGGCAAACCACCAGGGTTTACGAGGAGATAATCCATTCGGAAGAAAACCGACAGTGGCGCCAAAAGGCCGGGAAACAAAGGATGCCGGAGGAAACGATGGCGGAAGGGAACGCGGGCAGGAGCGGCAGGGTTCCCCACCTGATTTAAAGTGTGAAGTGATTGCTATGGAAAGCTTGTCCAAAGGATCCTGGGACGTTTTCCATAGCGATGACAAGCTTTCATGGCGGCCCCCAGAACCTGCAAATAGCCGGGCGAAAAATTGCAGGTAAAAAGCTGCCGATTCCGGAGAATACGCTGCAAATGGGGTTTATGCAGCAGAATCAACAAGTTGATTATTTTTAATAAAAATGCGAAGAGATGATTCTTGACAAACATTTTGTTTGGTGCTACAATTACACTGGTTCAGCGGTAATGCTGTAATTTTCAGCGGTTTATTAAATAACGCGGGGTGGAGCAGTCAGGTAGCTCGTCGGGCTCATAACCCGGAGGCCGCAGGTTCAAATCCTGTCCCCGCAACCAGAATATTGGGGGACTTCGTCCCTTCTAAATAAATCAATCTGTCGTATTTTCATTGGTGGTTTTGCTCACGTAGC
>CAZAQM010000251.1:0-2595 GCA_964487385.1 uncultured Dethiobacter sp. | reverse complement strand
CGAGCCGGGTTCCACCCGTTATTGCGGAGGGGCAATGGTAGTTGCTCCCAGAGGTTGTTTTTAGACAACGAAGACAAGGTGGTACCGCGATCAATCGCCCCTGTTAAGCAGGGGCGATTTTAAATAAATAAATAAATTTATGGAGGGGAAAGCCATGAAGAAACATATCAAAATATTGGCCCTGTTGCTGGCGGCGTTCGTATTGCTGCTGGCGGGTTGCTCTGGGGGAACGGAGACTCAAGAAGGGGGGGAGGGCGTTAAAAAAAACATCGGCATCGTCCAGTATGTCGACCATGTCGCCCTCGATTCCTCCAGGGAGGGGTTTATTGCCGCCCTCAAGGATAAGGGCTATGTGGAAGGCGACAATATAACCATCGATTACCAAAACGCCCAAGCCGATGCGGCAAACCTGTCTACCATCAGCGACCGCTTTGTCAGCAACAAAGTAGACCTGGTGCTGGCCATCGCCACTCCTGCCGCTCAGTCCATTGCCGGCAAAACGACGACGATTCCCATCTTAGGGACAGCGATTACCGATTATGTCGTGGCGAGATTGGTGGATTCCAACGAGGCTCCCGGGGGCAATGTCAGCGGGACGACGGATATGAACCCCATCAGGGAGCAGATCGATCTGCTGGTAAAATTGGCTCCCGATGCTCAAACTGTTGGGGTGCTCTACACCTCCAGCGAGGATAACTCCATTTTGCAGGCGCAGCTTGCCAAGGAGGCAATTGAGAAGCTCGGCCTGGCCTACGCGGAGGTCACTGTTTCCAACTCAAACGAGGTCCAGCAGGCCGCGCAATCCATCGTCAAGCAGTGTGATGCCATCTATATCCCCACTGACAATATCCTTGCTTCAGCAATACCCATCGTGCATGGGGTGACGGCGGAATCTAAAACACCTGTTATCTGCGGTGAGGCGGGCATGGTCCACAATGGCGGTCTGGCCACGTTGGGCATAAACTATTATGATTTGGGTTATCAGACCGGTTTAATGGCCGCGAAAATATTTGAGGGAGCGGAAATTGCTTCCATGGCCATTGAAACTGCCGCCGACTTTGATTTTGCCATTAATGGAACCGTTGCTGAAGAGATAGGCCTGAAGATACCGGCCGACTTGCAGCAATATATTATTGACTAGAGTTAAAATATTAGAAATGAGTGGTAGTGGTATGCTGCAGATCATTTTGGGTGCTGTCATGTTGGGCCTTTTATGGGCGATTATGACCATAGGCGTCTATATTACCTTCCGGATTCTGGCTTTTGCAGATCTGACGGTAGAGGGCAGCATAGCCATGGGTGCCGCTATCGCTGCCCAGGCTATCTATTCCGGTATCAACCCGTATGTGGCCACCCTGCTGGCCCTTTGCGGCGGAATGGCAGCGGGGCTGATCACAGGCTTACTGCATACAAAACTGAAAATTCCGGCATTATTATCGGGTATTTTAACGATGATCGCCCTTTATTCCATCAACCTGAGGATACTCGGCAAGGCCAACCTTTCGCTGTTGCGCATGGATACCGTTTATACGGCTTTTAAAACGATGGGCCTGGATAAAATAACTGTCTTTGTCAATCTAGGAATAAGCCAGGTGATTCCCATCATTACTTTGGGATTGCTCTGTGTTCTGGCCATAGTCTGCCTGTTATACTGGTTTTTTGGCACAGAGGCGGGCTGCGCCCTGCGTGCTACCGGTGATAATCCCCAGATGTCCCGGGCCCAGGGCATTAATACAAATAATATGATCATCCTGGGTTTAATTATCAGCAATGGCCTGGTGGCTGTCAGCGGCGCTCTGATCGCCCAGCAGCAAAGCTTTGCCGATGTGCAGATGGGCATTGGTTCCATCGTGATCGGCCTGGCCTCTGTCATTATCGGGGAGGTACTGTTTGGGAAAAACAACTTTTTCAGCCGCCTGATCTCTCTCGTTCTTGGCGCCATAACCTATCGCGTTATCATTGCCTTTGTTTTGGAAATGGGCATGTCGGCCAACGATTTAAAATTGTTTACGGCAATAACCGTGGCCATTGCCCTGGCCCTGCCGGTGTTCAAATCCTATCTCCTCCCCATCGCCAAAAGCATTAGGGGGGGGGCTTAGAGTGCTCACAGTAAAAGGGATCTACAAGACTTTTAACATGGGAACTGTCAATGAAAAAACCGCCTTGCGCAATATCGATCTTACCCTGGCGAAGGGGGATTTCGTCACTTTAATTGGGGGCAACGGATCGGGCAAATCGACCCTGCTGAACTGCATCGCCGGCCTGCACCCCGTCGATGAGGGATCAATTATCATTGATAATGTCGATGTCACGAAATATTCCGAGTATAAGCGGGCAGGACTCCTGGGCCGCGTTTTCCAGGATCCCATGGTGGGAACTGCGGCCAATATGGGCATTGAGGAAAATTTGGCCCTGGCTTTCAGGCGCGGGCGCAGCCGCGGTTTAGGGTGGGGCATCAAACACAAGGAACGGCAAGTCTATAAGGAGCTGCTGAGGCCTTTGGATTTGGGGCTGGAGGATCGGCTCAGCACCAAGGTCGGTCTTTTGTCCGGCGGCCAGCGTCAGGCCCTGACGCTCCTCATGGCCACGCTAAGG
>CAZAQM010000250.1:0-2638 GCA_964487385.1 uncultured Dethiobacter sp. | reverse complement strand
CTTTACGGGCGGCCTCATCATTCTGCTCACTTTTCGCCAGCAGATCCCCGCTGCACTGATGACCATTGTCACCGGAGCTTTTCAGGGGAAGGCGGCTGCCGGCGGAGTCGCCGGGGGAGCAGTCCTGCAGGCCTGGCGCATCGGCATTGCCCGGGGAATTTTTACCAACGAGGCGGGCCTGGGGAGTGCCTCTATCGCCCATGCCGCCGCTAAAACGGCGCACCCCTCCCGGCAGGGGATGTGGGGCATCCTGGAGGTTTTTATCGACACCCATATCATCTGTACCATTACCGCCCTGGTCCTCATTGTGACCGGCGCCTGGCAAACAGGCTTGGATGGGGCGGCCATGACTGCCTGGGCTTTCAGCCGCGGGCTGCCGGGAGAGATGGGGCAATATATCGTCGCCATAGGCCTGATCTTTTTTGCCTTTTCCACCTTGCTGACCTGGTACTATTATGGGGCGAAATGCGCCGGCTATATCCTGGGAGAAGGCTTTGTCCCGGCATACCGACTTTTTTGGGTGCTGTTTATTTTCATCGGTTCCATTGGCGGGCTGCAGGCTGTCTGGGGGCTGGCGGATATCCTCAATGGTTTGATGGCCATTCCCAACCTGGTGGGCCTGGTGGGCCTCAGCGGGGTAACGGTCAGGCTGACCAGGGAATATTTTTCCTCCTAAGAAACTTGTAAAAAATCCGGCTTTAAAAAGGGATTTGCCTCAAAAAAATAGAAATATGAATAGAAACAAATTCTGTTCTTGATCTGCTCTAGGCAGCGGAACAATGATTTTTGCAGCGCCTAAGGGAAGGGGGTCCCCTGTGGCATTTGTGTGGGAACAACTTTTGGCCGGGATTACGCATTTTCGCCTCGATTGGCGGGACATTCTCGATATCGCTCTCGCTACCTATATTCTTTATCGCCTGATCGTTCTTATCAGGGGCACCCGTGCAGAGCAGCTGGTCAAGGGTCTGATCGTTTTGCTGATCGCCTGGGTCGGCAGCGGGCTGGTCGGGCTGAGAACGATCAACTGGTTCCTGCAAGGTTTGATGACGATAGGGCTCATTGCCATACCCATCGTTTTTCAACCGGAGCTTCGCCGTGCCCTGGAGCAGTTGGGGAGGGGCAAACTCTTCCAAAGATCGCCTTATGATTATGAGGAGGAGAATTTTCAGATCGTGCTGGAAGAGCTCCTCAAAGCAATTCCCGTGTTGGTGAAAAAGAGAATCGGCGCCCTGATCGTCCTGGAGCGGAAAACCGGCCTCAAGGAGTATGCGGAAACAGGGATTAAGATCGAAGGGCTGGTGACGGCGGAACTTTTAGTCAATATTTTTATGCCCCGCAGCCCCCTGCACGATGGGGCAGTAATCATCCGCAATCTGATCATGGCCGCGGCAGGCTGTTATCTGCCGCTGACGGAAAACCCCAACCTCAGCAAGGAACTGGGAACCAGACACAGGGCCGGGTTGGGGGTTACTGAGCTATCCGATGCTGTGGTCATCATTGTCTCAGAGGAAACGGGAGTTATCTCCCTGGCCCACGATGGGAAGCTGACGCGTTACCTGGATGAGAAAACCCTGCGCAGCACGCTTCTCAATCAGTATTTTTCTGTCAACAAGGCAAAGAAAAAAGTAATGCCTGCCATTTTTGCCCGGAGGTTTAACCAGGATAATGCCGAAACAGCAGAAGAAGAAAAAGAATAGTTTCATCGAAAGCCCGACCTTTACCAAGATCCTATCATTTTTTCTGGCCCTGATCCTCTGGTTTTTTGTTTCCGGGGATAATCAGGGTACCCTGGGGACGGAAATGCGGCGCACCTTCGAGGAGATACCGCTGGCCTGCCGCAACCTGGGGGATGATCTGGTCGTCGTCGATGCAGTCGATAGTGTAAAAATTACCCTGCAGGGGATCCAGCCGGTTTTTGACGGGTTAACACCAGCCGATCTGGAAGCATATATTAATCTTAACGGAAGGAAAGAGGGGCGGCACGAGGTGCGCATTGATGCCGCCGCCCCGCCGGGCATGAGCGTCGTGCGCATAGAGCCGGCCAGTTCCATCGTTGTCCTGGAGGATCTGATTGTTTTGCAGATGCCGGTGGAATCCGAATTCCATGGGGAAAACAGCAGCGGAATGGTCGTCGATAAGGTTTTTTTTCAACCGGAGCAGGTTTTTGTTCAGGGGCCCCGCAACAAGGTTGACCTTACCAGAAAGGTTGTCTTCTACCTTGATGTAAAAACAGCGAAGGGATCCATCAGGAAAAATGTCCATCTTTATCCTGTGGACAGCATTGGACGGATTGTCAACGAGGTGACCGTTTCCCCTGAATATGCCGATGTGGAAGTTGGTTTTGCCCTTCCCCAGAAGGATCTTTCCATCGAGGCAGTGCTGGATGGAAATATTCAAAAGGTGGAGTCGATCAATCTTGAGCCATCGACGGTTGCTGTCCTGGGGCCAAAGCATCTCCTGGAGGATATCGATGTTATCCTTACCGAAAAGATCCCCCTCAAAGGGTGGGAAAGCGGTACGGACAGGGAGGTGCCCCTGGTTTTTCCGGAAGGGATCAAGCCTGTAGCAAATGATATGGATACAGTTCAAGTGAGGATTTTCCTGGTGGAGAATTAATATTGATAGGGTGAGAAATATG
>CAZAQM010000249.1:0-2650 GCA_964487385.1 uncultured Dethiobacter sp. | reverse complement strand
AGGCTTTCATATTTAACTGAACAGTAACTGCAGCAAGAACAGCGGCTTTTGCCCAGGCATGATCATTTTTCGCCCTCTTCGGTCAGCATGAACAACTGCCCGGTGCGGGGATCTCTGTAGACCGTGCCCATTCTCTCGTAAAGCCGGCCCTGGTCCGGCGTTTCCAGCAGGTCCTCCCGCAGCCCCGGAGCATCCGTAATTTCCTGCCCCTGCTGCAGGTCAACACGCCCGCCGATGGGGCCCAGGTCGATATTCCAGTAAACAGCCAGAGCCAGCATCAGGCCGCAGGCAAATACCAGCATGGCATCGACGATATTTGTGGTGCCTTCCAATGGATCGACATCGCCGGGCAATTTAAACCTCCTGCGCCCCCTACCCCTTAACGTTCCCCTCACGGGCAAACACCTCCAGCAGGCTTTCCATCAGAGTTTCCAGGACACTTAAATTGTCTTCATACCATTTTTTCCGCAGGCGGGAAATGACAAAGGCGACGCCGGCGGCAGCCAGACCAATGATCGTCGTATCGAAGGCAACGAGCAGGGAATCTGCCAAAATTTTGGTATTCCCCTGGCCCAGGGCGATCATGCCCGGCCCCAGGGGAATAAGGGTGCCCATCAGCCCGAACATGGGGCCCAGGCGCACCACCAGATCCGTCCTGTTGGTTATGCGCAGATAGTGCAACTCTTCTCCGGAGAGCAGGCGCCGGGCCAGTGCCTGCAGGGAGGCAGGGGGCAAATTGCGGTGGCCGATCAATTGTTCAAGGGCCTTTTTCTGCCGTTGAAACAAGCTGCTGCGATCAATCCCGCCGGAGATCTCTTCCGCACTTTTACCCTGGAAAAAATTGATCAGCTCCGGCACGTTAATTTTTTTACTGCGCCGCTCAAAAAATATTTCTGCCGCCAGCCCACCCAGCTCCACCGCCATCCAGGCTAAAAACAGCAACAGGATGGCAATGGTGGGTACCAGTAAGTATGATGAAACAAGGTGCATGGTATCCTTTAATGGTGTTAATATCATCTCTATCACTTGTTTTTATTGCTCCTTGGTATATATTCTGTATATTTTTTACCGGCACCGGAAAAGAAAAGTAACAACAAAATGGCGGCAAGGTAAAACTGCAGCTCTTCCTGCTGCTCCGGCAGGGAGAGGGGTATGGCGGCAGAGGGCGCCAGCTCAAAGACCCGCACCCGGTTCGCAGCCTCCTGCGGTTGCTCAAAAGCCGCATTTTCATCGGGTGAACCGGCGGCAAGATCCTGCCTCTTGGCCAGATAGCGCCAGTTTCCCTGTGCTGCCCCGCTTACCTCTTTTTGCTGTTCGGGCAAAAAGTCTTCTTCCGCTTCCACAGGAAGCCGTTCCCTTTCCGGAGGCTGTTTCAAAGGTTCATGGTCGCCCCCTTTTTCCGGCCGGTCGCCATCTTCCCCCGCTACAAGGACATCCTCGTCATCCTCCGCCCCCTGGGGTCCGTTGATGATGCAGGCAGCCTTGAAACTGCCGTCTGCCGTTTCCGCGGTGATCACCGCGCTGCCGGGACCGACGATCGTTACCAGGCCCCTGGTATCCACCGTGGCCACGCTGGTATCGCTGGAACGCCAGATGACATTCTTATCCAGGGCATTAAACGGTTCCACGCTGGCGTCGAGCAAAAATGTATGCCCAACGGGCAGATCGAGGGCTGTCCGGTCAAGAACTATGCCGCTAGCCGGGCTGCCGGGAATCGTCGTCGGATCCTCTGCATGGGGATCGATGATAAAGGTATAGGTGGCCACATCGCTGTCCTCCTTGCCGGGACCGATGGTTCTAAGCTTGAGAACGACCACATCCTGCCCTCCATAGCTTTCGCTGATCATCTCCCTGACGATTTCAATGGGGATATTGATCTCCTCCACATCCTGCCTCTGCTCCCACCAGCGTTTGGCACTCCAGTTAAACATGGGGCTGTCCACAGTCGGCGTGCTGCCATCCGTCGTGTAATAGATTTTATCGGCATCGCTGTATTTGTTTTGCAGGGTGAGCCCAGTCCCCAGGGGCAGCGCCGCCCCGTCGGGAACGTTCACCCTGGGGGCATCCCATTTTTCCGGAGCAGTGGTCAGCACCTCGATTTTCCGCAGATGCTTGACATAGAGGAGCCATGTCTGTTCTGTCACAGCCCGCTGCCCCAGCATCAACATGAGGCCATATCTATCATCCATATCTTCGGGATCGGTGCTGTCTTCGGCATAGGCCAGCGCCAGAAGCGGCTCCGCCTCCTGCCTGCCCTCGGCGGAACCGGGTATGCTCCCGTCATAGGGATGGTTTTCTTTTAAACCGGGAAAGTAATAACGTTTGTCTTCCCAGAGCTCTTTGAGCGTCAGGGTCATTTCGTAGTTATCTGCGGCAATGAACTTGATGAGCGTGGCCTCCTCATTCATCCCTGCCAGGGAAAGCAGCTCCCTTAGCCCGATCCCACGGGCCATATACCATCTTTTGGTCGGCCAGGTGTTGATCGTGCTGAAAACCTGTTCATGCTGTCCCAGTGCTGCCAATTCCTCCAGGGTAAAGGCCCGCGGTTCGATGATCCCTTCCCCGCAAATTTCCAGGGCAATGCCCTCCGGCGGTGCGGCAAAGGCAATCTGCAGCGCCGGCAGGCTCCATGTGCAGGCCAGCAGCAAAA
>CAZAQM010000248.1:0-2708 GCA_964487385.1 uncultured Dethiobacter sp. | reverse complement strand
GTTGTATCGCCGGATGGTAGATCAAGGCGTGGAGCTTTTTTTAATTATTGCAGCCTGGCCTTATCCCAGGGTTGAGCACTGGGTGCATTTAAATTATGCCCGGGCCATTGAAAACCAGGCTTATCTAATTTCCTGCAATTGCGCCGGCATGCAAAAGGGAATTCAGTTTTTAGGGCGCAGCATGGTGCTTGATCCTTGGGGAGTAGCTGTTGCTTCCGCCGGTATGCATGAAACTATTATTCAAACTGAACTCGATCCGCATTTGGTAAAAGCAGTTCGTAAAGAATTTCCGCCTCTGGCCGACCGGAGGTTAAAAATTTAAGGGGGGTTGAAAGGTGAAAACGTTATCATTTTTAAACGAAAACGGTCAAAAAATTGACTTTGTTGCAAAAAAACTTTTAAACGGCGGTTTTGCCGGGCGCAACCAGAAAGCGGTATGGGCCCATATCAAGGAATTGGAAAAGATTGGGGTTGCCCCCCCAAAAAATACTCCCACGTACTATCCCCTTCCTCTTGATATGTTGATTTTTGACAACGAAATTGAAGTGTTGGATACGGGAAATTCGGCTGAAATTGAATATGTTCTGCTTTTTGCCAAGGAGGAAATTTATGTGGCTTTGGGAAGCGATCATACAGATCGGGACCTGGAAACAGTCAGTATTCCCAAATCCAAACTGGTTTATCCCAATATAATTTCCCGGCAAGTATGGAGATATCGCGATCTGATAGATTATTGGGATCAAATAGAAATACGCTGCTGGCTTGGTGAAGGAAAGGAAACCCTTTACCAGGATGCCACACTGGGAGCAATTATGAATCCCGAACAGTTTATGGAGCAACTTAAAGAATTGGTAGACGGAGATCTGGAAGGGTTAGTTTTCTTTTCCGGGACAGTGGCCGCATTAACGGAGGGTATTGCCTATAGCAATTTTATCAGCGGCGAAATGGTAGATCCGGTAAAGGGTAATAAGCTGGAAATATCTTATAGCGTCAACCCGATAACCTGGTTTAAAGGTGAAATCTAAAAAAAAATTGGAGGTGCCAGTAATGGCGAAACCGGAGTTAGAATTTTTTGATCCGGACATGATTCCCTGGAAACAAGTGGAAGGTGCAGAGGAAGGTATTGTAGAAAAAATTGTCAGTCTTGATCCGGAAACCGGTTCTTACACAAGGCTTCTTAAGTTTCCTCCCGGGATAGAGACTAAAGAGGAACTGGTTCACGATTTTTGGGAAGAAGTTTATCTTATTAAGGGCAGCCTTTACGACATTAAGAAGAAGGAAACTTATGTGGAAGGGTTTTACGCATGCCGCCCCCCGGGGATGAAACACGGTCCTTACAAGATACCTTACGGATGTATGACCGTTGAAATGCGAACCTTTGAAAAAAAGTAACCTAAAGGGTAATTGGACCCTTCATTTTGTAAGAGCTTTACAATACGTTAATTAATTTTATACGAAAAATGGAGGAAAAGCTTATGAAACCAGACCTCAGTGTAAAGGTGTGGGGGAAAACATTTAAAAACCCTATTGTGGTAGCATCAGCTACCCCCACTAAAGATGCAAAGTACATGTTAAGGGGCATGGAAGCAGGGGCCGGAGGGGTTATTTCCAAAACTGTGACTTTTGAGCCCTTGTTACAAAAGTATGTCTCACCGCGTTTTACTGTATTGCATAAGAAAGGCTGGCCACATATTTATTCCAATTATTCCTGTGAATTTCTTGCCACCTATACCCCGGAGGAATGGTTAAATGAGCTGCGGCAAACCCGCAAATATGCTGAGGAGTACAACTCTGTGTTAATTGGCAGCATCTCCGGTTCTGATATGGAAAGCTGGGTCAAACTGGCCAGGATGGTTGAGGATACCGGGGTGGATATGCTGGAGCTAAACTTTGGCTGTCCCCATCCCCAGGATTTGGGTTATAAAAGCGGCGCCGAATTGGGCGGGGACCCCAAAGCCAGCGCAGAGGTTACCAATGTGGTGGTTAACGCGGTCAATATTCCGGTAATAGTTAAAGTTACCGCCGAAGGGATAAATCCTGTAACCGTTTCTCAGGTGGTAAAGGAAGCAGGGGCTAGTGGCTTAACCGTCATAAACCGTTTTCCCGCTCTGGAGATCGATCTGGATACAGGACGTCCTTTGCTGCATTCAGGCTTTGCCGGGGTAGGCGGACCCTGGATGCGTCCGATTACCCTGAAGTGGATCGCCAAAATTGCCAAACAGGTTGGCCTGCCTATTTCGGCGACCAATGGGATTGCCACTTGGGAGGATGTTGCCAAGTGTATTATGGTCGGCGCCTATACGGTTCAGACTTGCACAGCACTGATGTACGGTAAAAAAGGTTATGGCCACATCGGGGACTTCCTGAAAGGTCTTTCCGGTTTTATGCAGGAAAAAGGCTACAGGAACCTGGATGAGATGCGCGGGATAACGCTGCCTCAGATCAAAACATGGGATACTGTAGACCGCGATACTGTAAACATTTCCAAAGTTGATACTGAAAAATGTAATGGATGCAAGTCCTGTCGTTATTGGTGCCTTTACGAGGCTATCAGCTATAAACCAGCTGCCGATGGTAAGGTAAAAGCTTGTATCGATGCTAATCTTTGCGATGGTTGCGGCCTTTGCACCAGTCTTTGCCCACAGAATGCCATTGTAATGGAAGGGCCTGATGTGTTTTTGGGGGATTTTAACTGATGCTGCTATAGA
>CAZAQM010000247.1:0-2722 GCA_964487385.1 uncultured Dethiobacter sp. | reverse complement strand
ACATCATCCCCCTGCCGCCGCTGGACGGTTCCAAAATGCTCACTTCGTTCCTGCCGGCTCCAGCTCTGGCCTTCTACTATAAAATTGAGCCATACGGGCCCTTTATCTTGATTTTGCTGCTTTTCCTCGGTATAATATCATTCGTTCTCGTCCCCGTTGCCACGGCGATAATCAGGCTTTTTTATCTCATTGCCCTGCTTTTTGCCTGAATTTTTTGGAAAGGGTGGAACTTAAGTTGTCGGATAAAAAAGGAATTATACTAAGCGGAATGAGGCCAACCGGAAAACTCCATCTGGGCAACCTTTTTGGTGCACTGGAAAATTGGGTGAAGATGCAGGATCTCTATGATTGCTTTTATTGCGTGGTAGATTGGCATGCCTTGACAACGGATTATGAAAACCCGCAAAGGGTTGGAGAAAATGTGCGGCAGATGGTCACCGACTGGCTCAGTTGCGGTATCGATCCGCAAAAAGCCGTGGTTTTCCGGCAATCCGACGTCAAGGAGCATGCCGAACTCCACCTCCTGCTCTCCATGCTGACGCCTCTTTCCTGGCTGGAAAGGGTGCCGACCTATAAAGAACAGCTGCAGCAAATCAAAGGTAAAAACCTCTTTACCTACGGGTTTTTGGGTTACCCCCTCCTGCAGGCTGCCGATATTCTCGTTTACAGGGCCAATGCAGTGCCCGTAGGGGAGGACCAGGCTCCGCATATCGAACTGACGAGGGAAATTGCCAGGCGTTTTAACTACCTTTATGAAAAGAAGGTATTCCCGGAACCGGAAACATTGCTCAACATTTACAAGGTCGTTCCGGGTCTCGATAATAGAAAAATGAGCAAAAGTTATAACAACGTCATCGAAATATCCACTGCCCCCGAGGAAATTCCTGCCAGGGTGAGGATGATGATCACCGATCCGGGCAGAATCAGGAAAAACGATGCGGGAAATCCCCATATCTGCAGCGTTTTTGCCTACCACCGGATTTTTAACCGGGACAACCTGGCGGAAGTGGAAGAAAGCTGCAAAAAGGGCAGCATCGGCTGCGTTGAGTGTAAAAAAACCGTTTCGGGTTATTTGCAGAATTTCCTGGAGCCCGTCTATCGCCGCCGGGGGGAACTGGAAAAAAACCCTCAGCTGATCATGGATGTGCTGGCAGAAGGGGGCAAAAAAGCACGTGCAGTCGCCCGGGAAACGATGGAAGAAGTTCGCAGGGTGATGGGGCTGGCTTAAAAACACAAGAAAGGGGGTAAAAAATGGTCCCTGGTGGGAATGGGGAAAATGGAACCGACCAAGGCTTCTTCTTGCCGGAAACAGCCGGCGGAGAGAGCTATACCGTTAAGCTCCCCGTTTTTGAGGGCCCTTTTGAACTCCTCTATTTCCTTATAAAAAAAGAAAAAATAAATATCTGGGATATTTCCCTGGCAGAGATCACCACAGAATATCTTGAACATTTGCGGAGGATGCCCAAACCGGAAACCGATCAAGCCGGCAGCTTCCTGGTCATGTCGGCGAACTTGCTCTATCTGAAATCCAAGCTGCTGCTTCCCCAAGCGCCACAGGAAATCAGGCAAGACGATGATGAGGCCTTTTTTTTTGGCTCCAAAGAGGAGCTGGTCCACCGCATGTTGGAATACAGCCACTTTAAAGCGATATCTTCCAAACTGAAGCAGAAAGAGGCCGAACAGAAAAGAATATTTCTGCGGTCCTTCGGCCGGCCCATAACAATTGTTGCCTATAAACAGGCGGCCCTTTATCCTTTGTATTGCGCTGAAACGATCAGGGAGATATTCATTAACCTGCAGAATAAAACCAAAAAGGAAAAAAGTATCATATTTACTTTTTTTGAAGAAAACAGCTTGTTGGAAAGGATAGGCGCCGTTTTAAAAACCATCAGGGAAATGGCGGCAGGGAGGTTTTTCCTGGAAAAGCTTCTCGGTAAAGGAGATAAAAAAGAAACCGTCGTTACCTTCTTTGCCTTGCTGGAGCTGGCCAGGAGGGGCAAGGTTTATCTGAGCCAAAAAGCGCTCTTCGGCAGGATACAGATCTCCGTGGCAGAAAAAATTAAAAGGGGGAAATTTTATGGCTGAAAAGGAAAACCTTTCCATGACAGCCCTTTTGGAAGCTGCCCTTTTTCTTTCCCGGGAACCCCTTTCCGCCGAGCGGCTGGGCCAGGCATGCCAGGCCACTATTCCCGAGGTGAAAAATGCCCTGGAGAGTCTTGGGCGGGCGCTGGAGGCGGATGAAAGAGGGCTCACCCTATTGGAAAGGCATGAAGGATACCAGTTGGGAACCAAACCGGAGGCCGCTGCCTTCCTGGATAAGCTTTTTTCTGAGGATCGGTCCGAAGCCCCCCTGTCCCAGGCAGCACTGGAAACCCTGGCCATCGTCGCCTACAAACAGCCTGTGACCAGAATTGAAATAGAGACAATCCGCGGCGTAAAAGTCGATGGGGTTTTAGAAAACCTGGCTAACAGGAAACTAATCAGCATTGCGGGACGCAAAGAAGGAATAGGCCGGCCCCTTCTCTATGTTACCACTCCGGAGTTCCTGCTGTATTTTGGACTGAAGGATCTTGCGGAACTGGAGGATGGAAACGAAGAAACTGCTGTGGTAGATTGATGGGGAATTGGGGAAACTAAGGAGAAGAACCGTGCCCCGCCCAAGTCTGGTTGATTCTACTGCATAAACTCAATTTGCAATGTGTTTGCTGAAATCAGCAGCCAT
>CAZAQM010000246.1:0-2725 GCA_964487385.1 uncultured Dethiobacter sp. | reverse complement strand
AGTTCCATGAGCTTTTGAGCCCCCAGCCTTCGGTAGACGCGATCAAAAATTTCTTCAGTAATAACTTGATTCTCCCAGGCAATTACCTCTCCGTCATCCATTTTTAAATCCTTAAAAAGGGTTTTTCCAATCAGGTATTGCCGTTGCCTTTGCACAAAAATTTCAGCGGGATCCAGGTCGCCATTAGATTCGGATATGAGCAGATCACGTTCAGCAGCGGAGGAAAGTGCGGCAAGATTGGCCTTATTCTTTTCCGCCGTCAGAACTTCCCTGTCAATCGACCTATCATCTCCCTTTTTAAAATTTCCGCTCTCCTCTGCAGCGGGAAATTGATCAGCACTGCCTATCGTCTGAACTGCGCCCTCATCTTCGACGATAAGCACTTCTTTGCCGATGCTAATGACAGAGTGGGCCGGCAGGGATTGCTCATCTCCCTCTGCACCTTTAAAATAAATTTCCGTTAGCTCCCCGTTTTCTGTATCCAAAGCGTATTCGGCCACATCCCCCAACAATTTACCCTTGCGGGTAACCACTTTTGCCCCTAAAACCCTGATCTCCCTTTGGACCAGCTCTTTGAGAATACCGATTTTCATCAGCTCGACAATGACATTGCTATGCGGAACAGTCACGGCAAATTCGCCGATGGCCTCAGCTGAAGAGAAAGAAAGCCCCTTAAGCCCATACCCTTCCGAGAGTTCATCCAAAAGCAAAAACTCCACATTTTTTTGCTGGGGATTGATAACCAGGTCTTTTACCGTGCCAATCTGCATCCCTTCCGAGATGCTGATTACCGGCAGGCCGATTATCTCCTTGCCTCTTTTCATGCTTAACCCTCCCTGTTTTCATTAGTAAAAGAAAATAATTTCGTTTATATTAATTCTGGTAAATTTTTTCCGCCTTGATTTTGATCAGGTTGGGAACCTGGGAAAAGGACAGATCCGTATGCCCTGCTTTTTTTAACAGATCATCCAGTGCGTGAAGATACTGTATAGTTTTCCGGAAATGATGCCGTAAGGAGTGAGAGAGGGAGGAACCGCTTTCCAGGAGAAAACCTTCAATCAGGCCTGCCGCCTCCAGATATTTCCCCATCTCCTTATAGATAAAAACAAACTCGGTATAAATCATACCCTTTAAGGAAATATCCGCAGTTTGGGAAAGCGCTGCCTTAAGAATATCCACGGCCAGAGGAAATTTTTTTTCATCCTTGGCCCGGAAGGCATTATGAATCAATCCTTTAACATCCAAACCTTTTTCCGGCAATAACGCTGCCTCCTTCCTTTGTGCTCTGATTACCTCTGCCAGCAGGTAAGGTTGTTCCTGTGGCCTTTCCAGCTGATGCAGGAAAATCCTGGGGACCTTAAGGAGCTCTTTGGGAAAATCCGGGGCAGCCGAAGCGGGCTCATATACCTGCAGGGCAAGCTGGCGCTCCAGCTCCGGCGGCGACAGCACCTCTTCCTGCAAGGACTCTCCCGCGGGTTTGCTTTGTTCCGGCACGGCACTAACCTTAGCAGTTGCCGGCGCCATTTCCTCCCCATCCTCCGCAGCCATTTTTGTGAATATATAGTGGCTTCCCAGGATAATGAGGAAAAAAGCACCCAGCAACGCCGGCAGCGGAGCCATCAGGCTCATCAGTCCCGGCAAAAAAGATGAAACAAGAAAAACCCAAAAAACCAGTATAAAGATTAATTTTAATGACAGATCGGAAAATACCTTTCTTAATCCGAACAAAAATAGAAAAAACATAAGTGCGATTGCTATGAGAACAAGATAATAGACGTGCACAAAATGCCTTCCTTACCAGTAATTTTAAAAAATCCCCTAAAGGAAATTATTCGCCGCGAATACATCTTTTCCCTCTATATTAGACAAACAATATTGAATTTTACGCTACAACACGCGGCAAAAGGAAAACAGTTGCAAAAAAGACAGGGAACACGGGCCTTTTAGCCTATGTTCCCTATTCGTTTTGGCCTTCGGAATTATCACGGCACTGAAAAAATTCCGGGCAAGGGAAAAATCCCGCACCAATCAGCGCATATTTTTCCCCAAAGCCTCCCGGGCCAGGCGAAGTTGTTCCCGAACCGCCTCCGGCGCCGTCCCGCCGCGGCATTTTTTGGCCCCCACGGCCAGCTCCGGCTGGAGCAATCCCCTTGCTTCAGGCAGCGCCAGCAGGGGATGCATCCCCGCCAATTCCTGCCTTGACAGTTCGCTTAAAAACTTGTTGGAATCCATGGCAAAGCGAATCAAGCGCCCGACGGCGGCATGGGCCTCCCGAAAGGGAACACCCTTGCGGGCTAAAAAATCCGCCAGTTCGGTCGCCACCGAAAAATCGTTTTTTACGCTTTCCCCGATCCTTTCCTTCTGCACCTTCATGCCCCAAAGCAAATCGGCATAAAGCAAAAGCACGCCTTTGATCGTATCCACCGTATCGAAAAGGGGTTCCTTGTCCTCCTGCATATCCTTGTTGTAAGCCAGGGGGAGACCCTTGAAAACAACCAGCAGGGATAAAAGATTACCGTAAATCCTCCCGGTTTTCCCCCTGACCAGCTCGGGAATATCGGGGTTTTTTTTCTGGGGCATCATACTGCTCCCCGTCGTAAAAGCATCCCCCAGTTCGATGAAGGAGAATTCCCGGGAGGACCAGAGCACCAGTTCCTCGCTCAGGCGGCTGAGATGCATCATCAGCAGGGAAGAACTATACAGAAAATCGAGAACAAAATCCCGA
>CAZAQM010000245.1:0-2728 GCA_964487385.1 uncultured Dethiobacter sp. | reverse complement strand
TTTTTCAACCGTCAACGGTTCAGAAACATCTTTTTAATATTTTTTAAGGGGAAAATTTTGCTGCTCCTTTGGGCAGGCTTCAGCAGTTCCGTTTTAGGAGGCAATAGCCGTTGCCAAAGCATATAACCCATCATGGCTCATGGAGACATCAACCCTTCTGATACCCTTTTTTCCGGCACGGCGGGCAGCCCTGCCACCCAATAAAACGTATGGTTTGCCCCGGGGATCGGAAAATATTTCTATCTCCCTCCATCCGACTGGGCCAATACCGCAGCCCAGCGCCTTGGCCACGGCCTCCTTGGCAGCAAACCTGGCAGCCATGGAGGGAAATGGCCTTCTTTTTATCATGAGCAGCCCGATTTCTTTTTCCGTAAATATTCTTTTGAGAAAGCGATGCGGCCTGCGCCGGTAAACGTCGGCCACCCGCTCGATGCGGATTATGTCTGTCCCGACACCCTTTATGGTCATGACTGCACTGCCTCCTCCCCCGGATCTATGATCTCTATCTTCCCTGCCCGTCCCCCTGTGCCGTTTGGAGCAATGTTTATCATTTTGAGCGTTGCCTGCAAATAGAAAAAGGATTCATAGCTTACCAGTTTTGTTTGTCATCGCTATGAACGCACTTTTTGTCACCCTGAAGGCTTCATCTGAAGGATCTTGATCCCCCGGCAGTAAACATGCTAAGGCCATTACTGCTTTTCAGCAAAAAAGTTCTCCAAATCCTGCGGGCTGGTAAGAGGCGTCCGGCAGCTGAAGTTTTCACAGATATAGAGAGCCGGTTTTCCACCCACAGGGACCTTATCCTTTACCGGGGGGGGAATCTTCTCCAGCAAAGTCTCGCCTCTGCCCCCGCCCCCCGAAGGCTCCTGATCGGCGCTGTGAAAAAGAAAGACCTTGCGCGGCAGATAGCGCTTTTGGATATTTCGCCGCAGTGCCGTTACGCCGTCTTCCTCCAGACTTCCCCCGGCCAGCACAATTTCCCGCACGGGCCCCAGGGAAAAATCCAGGGCACTGAGCAGGGCTGTATAATTGGAGGGCGCCCGTCTGATGGCAGCGGAGAAATATTCCATCAGCCCGGTTGCCCGGCTTCTCATGCCCATATCCCCGGTAAAGTGGGCGATGCGCAGCATATTCTGGGCGGCAAGAGAATTGCCCGAGGGCAGGGCGCCATCGTAGGCTTCCTTGTCCCTCAGGGGGAGAGCTTCCCGGGCTTCCCTGCTGCTAAAAAAGAGCCCGCTGCTTTCCTTATCGTGGAAAAGTTCCAGCATAAGCTCGTTTAAAGCAACAGCCTCGGCCAGATAGCGGGGCTCGAAAATCCCCTCATAGAGATCCAACAAGCCGGCCACCAGAAAAGCATAATCCTCCAGGAAACCTTCGATGGCGGCATCACCCTGCCGGTAGCGGTGCAGAAGGCGGCCGTCATCATTTTTCAGGCGGGCAAGAATAAAATCCGCAGCCCGGGCAGCCGCTTGCAGGTAAACATCCCCATGCAAAACCTGCCCGCCTCTGGCCAGGGCGCCGATCATCAACCCATTCCAGGAGGTGAGGATCTTGTCATCCAGCGAAGGTTTTACCCTTTCGGCCCGTTTTTGCAATAATCTCTTGCGGGATTCCTCCAGAAAATAGGACCACTGCCGGGGGTTGATCTTTCTTTTTTGGACAAAAGATTCTTCCTCCTCGGGCAAAAAAAGGACATTGTTGCCGCCCTCAAAATTGCCCTCCTCGGAAACGCCAAAAAAGGAACAGATCAGCTCCCCTTGCTCTGCCCCCAACACTTCCAGGATTTCGGCTTTTTCCCAGACATAAAACTTGCCCTCAACGCCTTCGCTTTCGGCATTTTCGGCAGTATAGAAGCCCCCCCCGGGGGACTGCATTTTCTCCAGAACGTAAGTAAAGATTTTATGGGCTGTGTCGGCAAAAATATTTTTCCTCGTTATCTGATAGGCGTCGAGATAAGCGGAGGAAAGCAAGGCCTGATCGTAGAGCATTTTTTCAAAGTGGGGCACCAGCCATTTTTCATCCGTGCTGTAGCGGTGGAAACCGTAGCCCAGATGATCGAAGATGCCTCCCCCGGCCATTGCTTCCAGAGTATGCAGCGCCGCCTTCAGGGCATCTTCGTCCCCGCTCCGCTCCCACCAGCGCAAGAGAAATGCAATTGATGAAGGAATAGGAAATTTAGGAGCCTTTCCAAAGCCGCCGTTTAACCGATCATATTGCCCCAGCAGCTCCTTTGCTGCTTTTTGCAGCACCGCCTCGTCCAAGGCACCGCCGCTGCCCGTGCGCCCGGCACGTTCACTTTTTTGCAGGGCTTCGATCATCCGCTGCCCATCCTTTTCCAGGTTGGCACTTTCCGCCGGCCAGTTTTCGGCGATCCCCAGGAGGAGATCTTTTAGACCGGGCAGATTATATTTCCGCTCCTTGGGAAAATAGGTTCCCGCAAAAAAAGGAACTTTTTTCGGGGTCAGGAAAACGGTGAGGGGCCATCCGCCCTGGCCGGTCATGGCCTGGCATACCTTCATATAATAATTATCTATATCCGGCCGTTCCTCCCGGTCCACCTTGATGGAGACGAAACGTTTATTGAGAATGCCGGCAATCTCCGCGTCCTCAAAGGATTCCCGGGCCATATTGTGGCACCAATGGCAGGTGCTATAACCAATGGAGAGGAAAACAGGTTTATTCTCAGCCCTGGCCCGTTCAAAGGCCTCATCCCCCCATTCATACCAGT
>CAZAQM010000244.1:0-2730 GCA_964487385.1 uncultured Dethiobacter sp. | reverse complement strand
TCCCCCAGTATAACTGCTTCTACCTCCAACCGGTACCTTTTGCCTCCTTCTTCGACAAGCCGTCCCTCCAACAGGTTGAAAAGCAATGGATAGGGCAGGGCCTGTACTTCCTGGCCGATGAGATCCTTGACGAGTTCGTAAATGCTGCGGCGCAGGGGCGGTTCGAGAAAGGATTGATCCTCCATGCGGATCTCCAGCTCGATCTCTTTGATTACCAGGGGCAGCAGCGACTCATGCTGTTCCTTTATTTTTTTTAACTGCTGGACTGTCTCATAAAGTTCCACCTTTAGTTCCTCTGCTTGCCAGTAGGACTTCTCAAATCTTTTCCCCTGAACGATATTCATCACCGTTAACCCCACTAAGAGCCCCAAAACAAAAAAAGCCAGTTTTCCCCGCAAATCTAATATCCCCCCAAGGAATATTTGAGCAGCAGGTATCCAAGGTGGGCCCCGCCAAAGGCGCTGGTTATCAAAGCCAGCTGTTTAAATATTTCCGTCGGTTGCCCGCTGAAAAAGCTCGTTTCAATGGCCCTGAAGGCGCCAAAGGAACCTCCCAGGGCGGCGACTAAGGCCCAAATTTTCAATTTCTCCGCCAAGCCCAGGATGGTATGAAGGGGCGGTTCCCGCAGGAAAAGAAAAGCTGAAAGGGAACCCAGGGTGCTTCCGCCGAGAATTACCCCCAGGGCGATAAAAAAAGTGGTGATCAGGGTCGGGAATATGGCCGGCATAACAGGCGCCCCCTTTGATTGTGATAATTCTAAAGCGAACGTGTTACATTTATGTATATTGTATTTCTCTTGCTGTTAAAACTTTTTTCGCTACTAATGATCGGATTAGCAAAGGGATTTTTCCGGCGAAGGTCGAAATTACTTCTTTAGAAGAATAAGTGAGATCCTGGAGGAATTGGCTTTGTTTATTCATCTGCACGTACATACGGAATATAGCCTTCTCGATGGCGCGGCCCGCATCCGGAACGTGGTGGGCAAAGCTGCGGAACTGGGTATGCCGGCTGTGGCCATTACAGATCACGGAACGATGTATGGTGTTATCGATTTTTATAAGGAGGCCCGGGCAAGGGATATCAAGCCCCTCATCGGCTGTGAGGTATATGTGGCCTCCCGGAGTCGTTTTCAGAAAGAAGCGGGCCGTGATAACCACAGCCATCTTGTTTTGCTGGCCAGGGATCAGGAAGGATACCGCAATCTGCTTAAGATCGTCAGTGCCGGTTACCTGGAGGGTTTCTATTATAAGCCAAGGGTGGACAAGGAGCTTCTGCAGCAGCACAACAAGGGGCTGATTGCCCTCAGCGCCTGCCTGGCCGGAGAAATTCCGGAGCTGCTCCTTAAGGGGGATGAGAAAAAAGCTTGGGAAACTGCGCTCTGGTATAAGGATACCTTTGGGGAGGATAATTTTTATCTGGAGCTGCAGGATCAAGGCCTTCCCGAACAAAAAAAGCTGAACCGCATGCTGCTCGAGCTGGGCAAAAAGGCCAAGATTCCCCTCGTGGCCACCAACGATGTGCATTACCTGGAGCAGGGTGATGCAGAGGCCCATGATGTCCTGCTCTGTATCCAAACGGGAAAAAATATTGAGGATCCCAAAAGGTTAAAGTTTGACAGCGATGGCTTTTATTTTAAATCGGAAGAAGAGATGCAGGAAGCATTTGCTGACTTTCCTCCCGAGGTTTTGCAAAACACGCAAAAAATTGCCGATAGGATTGACCTCACTTTGGAGTTCGATAAAAGGTATCTGCCTTTCTACGAAATTCCTCAATCCTATGCAACTCCCGAGGAATATTTAAGGGCCCTTTGCCAAAGCGGTCTGGCCAAAAGGTATGCGGTGGTAACGCCCCAAATACAGGAGCGCCTTGACTATGAGCTGGGCGTCATCGAACAGATGGGTTTTGCCGGGTATTTTCTGGTCGTCTGGGATTTCGTCAATTTTGCGGCAAAAAAGGGGATACCGGTGGGGCCGGGAAGGGGCTCGGCTGCCGGCAGCCTCGTTGCCTATGTGCTTTTTATCACGAATATCGATCCCCTGCGCTATGGGCTGCTCTTCGAAAGGTTTCTCAATCCGGAAAGGGTAACCATGCCCGATGTGGATATCGATTTTTGTTATGAGCGGCGGGACGAGGTCATCCGCTATGTGGTGGAGAAATATGGCGAGGAGCGGGTTGCCCAGATCATTACTTTCGGTACCATGGCAGCTCGCATGGCCGTGCGCGACGTGGGGCGCGCCCTGAATTTTACCTACGGGGAAGCGGATCGGGTTGCCAAGGCTATCCCGGAAGATTTGGGGATGACGATCAGCAAAGCCCTGGAGTTGAACCCGGAGCTTTCCGAGCTTTACGATAACGATGAGCGCTACCGCAAGCTGCTGGATATCTCCCTTAAGGTGGAGGGGCTGCCCAGGCATGCGTCCACCCATGCCGCCGGCGTGGTCATCTCAGAAAATCCCCTAGTGGACCACGTTCCTCTGCAAAAGACCAACGGAACTTTGGTAACCCAGTTTCCCATGAATATTTTGGAAGAACTGGGCCTTTTAAAAATGGATTTTTTGGGCCTGCGCACCCTGACAATTATGGAAGAGACGGTCAGGCTGATCAATCAGCGCCAAGGAGAAGGGGCAAAGGGAAAAATTGATCTGGCTGCCATTCCCTTGGGTGATGCCGGGACTTTTGAGCTTCTGGCCCAAGGGGATACGGCCGGGGTTTTTCAGCTGGAGAGCAGCG
>CAZAQM010000243.1:0-2748 GCA_964487385.1 uncultured Dethiobacter sp. | reverse complement strand
TCCCTTCATCGATCTCGTCGATTTTATCAAAGTTGATTTTTTACAGACCGGCTCCGAAGAAAGAAAGGCCTTGGTGCAGAAGGCAGGACGGAAAAAAATAAAGTTTCTTGCTGAAAAAGTTGAAACTTTTAAGGATTTTCAGCAAGCCTTGCAAACGGGCTATTCTTTTTTCCAGGGCTTTTTTTTCAGCAAACCCAATATCGTCGCCGGAAAGGATATAACGGGTTTTAAACATACTTATTTATATCTTTTGCAGGAAATTAACAAGGCAGATATGAATTTCGATCAGGTGGAGGATATCATTAAACGCGATATCTCCTTATCTTACAAGTTGCTGCGCTTTATCAACTCGGTTGCTTTTTCCTTTCGCACGGAGATCAACTCCATCAAACAGGCACTGGTGCTGCTGGGGCAAAAAGAAATTTTAAAATGGGTGGCACTGATCGCCCTCAAAAATATCAGCGGGGACAAACCGGATGAACTGATCACCTTTGCCATCGTCCGGGCGAGGTTCTGCGAGCTGATAGCAACTAAAATAGGTTTTAAAAATAGAAGCCAGGACTTTTTTCTCATGGGGATGTTTTCCCTGATCGATGCCTTTCTCGATCAGCCCTTGGCTGTTATTCTTGAACAGCTGCCCATTGCCGCGGATATCAAGGAGGCCCTGCTCGGAGGGGAAAATATTTTTAAAAACGTCTATGACCTGGCAACATCGTATGAACAGGGAAATTGGCAGGAAACTGCCCGGTTGGGAAAGAAATTCGATCTCAAAACTAAGGATATTATCGATATTTACCTCGAATCCCTAGCTTTTCCCAGCCTCTTTTAAATATCCGGGCGCACTTTAAAAAAAGCCGGTTAAATTGCACCGGCTTTTGTAAAATTTTTCCCAAAGGTAGAGCGCCCTATAATTTTATGACGTCACCAGCTTGGGGCCCGCGATTGCCTTCAATAATTTCAAACTCCACCTGCTGGCCTTCTTCCAGGGTTTTGAACCCTTCACCCTGGATCGCGGAGAAATGGACAAAAACATCGCCATCATTTTCCGTTTCGATAAAACCGTACCCCTTTTGTGCATTAAACCATTTTACCCTGCCTAACATTTTGACCTCCCTATATTCCCTTAAAAGGGCAAGTGCCTTATTATACCATATTCCCCATGAAGCACAATATCCAAAAACAAAATATTCTACAAAAAACTGCAAACTACAACAAAATTTAACCCTCAAAAGTCTTCGATTACCTGCAGATTCCGCTTTATTTCAAGTTTATCTCCGCAAATGCCCCTCCAAACCTTGCTTTTCTTTTCCTCATATGCTACAATTTGCGATAACATGCATTGTTAGGCATCTTTGCCAGTAGCCTGCAGAAAGGAGGTCGATAGTTTTTGCTTCAGGGGAAAACCGGAATAGTATTTGGAGTAGCAAACCGCCATAGTATTGCCTGGTCTATTACCAAAGCGCTTTCCAGCGCAGGCGCCAGGCTGGCAATAACCTACCAGGAAAACCGTTTTGAGCAGAAATTAAAAAGGCTGGCGGAAAATGAGCTTCAAGCCCTGCCGCTGGCATTGCTTTGCGATATACGGGACGATGCCCAGATAGAAAATGTTTACCGACAATTGCAAGAGTCTTATGGACAGCTCGATTTTATTATTCACAGCGTTGCCTTTGCCTCCAGGGAAGACCTGGAAGGGCAGTTTATCCATACATCCCGCACGGGCTTTCTGCTGGCTATGGAGGTCAGCGTTTTTTCTCTGCCTGCTATCGTAAGGCCCGCTCTGCCCCTGATGGAAAATGGAGGAAGCATCGTCACTCTCAGTTATCTTGGCGGGCAAAAGGTCATTCCCAATTACAATGTCATGGGCGTGGCCAAGGCTGCCCTCGAATCTTCTGTGCGCTATTTAGCCGCAGATCTCGGAGGCAGAAAGATACGCGTCAACGCCCTCTCCCCAGGGCCCATTAATACCCTTTCCTCCAGGGGAATAAAGGGATTTAGCGGTTTTCTGGAGGATGCCCGCCGGAAAACTCCATTGCAGCGCAATGTCGAGGGCAGCGAAATAGGCAGCGCCGCCCTGTTTCTCTGCAGCGATCTGTCCCGGGGGATTACCGGGGAAACGCTCTACGTCGATGGGGGTTACCATATTATGGGCTCCTAGGCAAATTTTCAGCAAAACAAAAAAGATGGAATAAAACGCTGCCAATTTAGGAATATTTTCTTAATAGCGAATAATAAGCAGGAAATGCCGCACTTTTGTGGAATGAATTCCTGGAAGCAGATAAGAGCTGGTTTTAAGGGTATTTATTGGATAACCTTTTTAGGGGATTTTTTACGGAGTGGAAATATGCGATTAAACCGCAAATAATTTTTACTGTTTCGGGTTAAAGTACTGTACAAACTACGGCTACAACGCCCGGAGCTGCTATTTCCATGACAGGCGTTAAAAGACGCCGGGGATATTGTGCTCTTCATCAAATTTGAAAGGGGAATTTTTATGGCAACCGGTAAGGCAGAACTTGCAAAGTCGATAGCTCAAAAAACAGGGGTAACGCAAAAACAGGCAACCGAGTTTATTTCAGCTATGGTAGAAACCATTGAAGAAAAGCTTATGGAGGGTGATAAGGTTCAGTTGGTCGGGTTCGGAACCTTTATGGCCAGGAAAAGGGAAAGCAGGGAAGGCAGAAAACCCGGAACGGATGAAAAGATTATCATCCCGGCAAGAACAGTACCCGTTTTTAAGGCCGGAAAAGT
>CAZAQM010000242.1:1453-2768 GCA_964487385.1 uncultured Dethiobacter sp. | reverse complement strand
GAGCAACGGACTTCTAATCCGTTGGCCGCAGGTTCGACTCCTGCCGGGCGTACCAAACAAACCCCGTGAATATCAGTGTTGACGGGGTTTTTCTTTTGCGCATTGGGGATTTCTTGATTATCACGGGTTTGCAAATTCCTGCTCCCCACCGCCGGTGTCAGCACTGACAATCTGGTAACCCCCGCCGCCGGTTGTTTTGACTTTGACGCAAAGTTCCACAAAAAGGCCCGCAAAGGTCCCTCTGCCCGAGACACCATCGCCGGGATTAAAGTATTCCTCAGTAGCAGTGGTTATATCATACCGTACCCGGACTGCATATTGGTAGGCCATGTCTTCCCACTTAACTCCTGCCTTGGGTTTGCCCGCAATAACATCCACTTTGGTAATGTTGTAATCAGCAATACGGCTTTCAGCAGGGACATGCGGGCCCATAAATGATTTAAGCCAAATTACCGCGGCGGTGTTGCCAATAACCTGTGGCGGCTCATCAGGCTTCACCCAAAAGGTAAGTCCTGCATCATCTTTTTGGTTGTTAATTTCCCCGGTGTTGGCTGATCCTGTTCCCAATATTTTTTGTAAGAGCTGAACGAACCCCGCCTGGGATTCGCTTTCCTCAAGGTAGCGATCACCAAGGATCATTTTTGCCATATCGGCAGTGTACTGCACAGAATAAGGGTCGTAAATACCGTCGTTTAAACTAAAGGTGATGTACTCCGCATTTTTAATAAGGCAAAGCATTAACAGTGCATTTATTTGGAAAGGAAACTGATTGTCTGCCCCCGCGTAAAAATTACGCGTTGCTGTGCCGGTTTTAAAATTCACCGTTACAGCATAGGGGTGCTCGTTTGTATACAGTTCGAAACTATCATATACCACATCTTTGGGGAATTGCAGCAGGCTAATAATTTTCCCCACAGCCGCATTATCCCCAATATATTTCGTGCGGGCCTTCCACAGTTCATTGGCAAAGCCGGGGTTGGCAGTGTAATAGTCTGCATCGCCCATTACAGGTGGAATTATTGTCGTATTGGCAGAATTATTGCCATTATAAAACACGTGAATAATATCACTGCCCACACCTGTAAAGCCTGAGCCATCAACGCCGTACAAGGGTTGGACGTCAAGGCGAATATGCCAACCATTATTTTCAGTTATTCCGGCTTTATTGTAATAAAGACACCGGTCGACATTATGCTTTCGATCGTTTTCCGAAAGTTCAATAGCGTATCTTTGCGGACTCTCTTTGCAAAGGCCTGCAATTTCCTTTTGTGGTAAATACTTAAGGGCTTCTAAATAATATTGTAATGAAAAAACT
>CAZAQM010000242.1:0-1353 GCA_964487385.1 uncultured Dethiobacter sp. | reverse complement strand
GATATTTTTTATCCTTCCTTTGGTGTCACCTTCACCAAAGGCCAGCGGGGTCCCGCCAATAATGCGCCTTCCTGTAGCCAGTGTCAGAAGTGAAGATGAATACTCTTTTTTTATCCCGCTGCCCAGCCTTTAATAACCGCTTCGTCGCAAGACATTTCCATATCCCTGCCACTAACAAAAAATGCTAGCCACACCAGAGGGTTAAACCAGTGCAAACACAATACAAAAAAGGATACTACCTTTATTACATGGTCAAACCGCCTGATATGCATTTGTTCATGCAGTAAGATGTATTTTTTTTCCTCCCCGGCAAGTGATGCCGGCAGATAAATTTTAGGGTGAATAATACCTATCACAAAAGGGGTATCTAAGTGCTCCGTAAGGTAGATATTATCTTTTTCATAAACAGCGTTTCTGAGGCGCGTTTGTAGTTTTAGAAGGGCGGCGATGCTATAAAGCAGTAAAATGGCCAGGCCCAAAAGCCAGGCTGCTGTGCCGATGAAAATCCAAATTTGCCACGGATTTGCACCGGCAGCAGGCGCAGTTGCCGGCAGTAATTGCTGAATACCATTGTTAATTACTGGAATGCCTGTATCTACGGTTGGGCCGGTATTATAGATAATATCCTGGGAAATCGGGTTTGTTTTGATCGGCAAAAGACTAAGGACACTCTCAAAACTAAAAGGACAAATGAGGCGGAATAAAACAACCCCCCAAAGAGCATAAGAAAATATCTTTGGCAGCTTTTTGAGGAATATCCGGGCCAGAAGGACAAATATAATGACAAAACCAGCAGTAAAGCTCATATTCAGGATTTGTAAGAATACTTTTTCAAGCAAGCCTAACCCTCCCTGTGCTTATCAATTAGCTGCTGTATTTCATTGATTTCTTTTTCGCTTAATTTATTGCGGCGGGTAAAGGCGGTGAGGAACTGCGGCAAAGAACCATTAAAAGTTATCTTGAGGAACTCCTCGCCTTGTGCTGCGCCAAATTCATTCTTAGTCATCAAAGCCGTGACCATGCCGCCGTCATTTTGAAATATGCCGCGATCACATAAGCGCCTTAGCATGGTATATGTGGTTGTTCTTTTCCAGTCAAACGCTTCGGCGCATAGCTTTGCCAGGGAACGGGAGCTAACCGGTTCATGTTCCCAGATCAAATGAGCAAACCTGCGCTCCATTTCCCCCAGTTTATATTGTTTCATAAAAACCTACCCCTGTCGTATATTGTTAGACTAAACATAGTCTAACAGGGTTAGACTTAACTGTCAATATGTTGTATCCTAAATTCTTCCAGGTGGCGCCTGTATTTCTCTTTACTCCATGCCCATTAAGCTGCCCAGGAAAAGGGGCA
>CAZAQM010000241.1:0-2804 GCA_964487385.1 uncultured Dethiobacter sp. | reverse complement strand
TAATTCCGTGCTGCGTCCTCTCCATCACCTGCAACAAAAAGGGTGGATAGATTATGACCTCGTTCCCTTTGATGAAAATGGGTATGTCCAGCCCCGGCAGATAGCGGGAGCCTTGAGACCCAACACCAGGATGGTTATCCTTTGCCATGCCTCCAATGTTTTGGGCACCGTTCAGCCGGCAGCGGAGACAGCACATCTCTGCCGCAAGCGGGGGATTCCCCTGTTGCTGGATGTGGCGCAAAGCGCCGGCCACGTGCCCATCGATATGGAAGGCTGGGGCGTTGGGGCGATAGCTTTTACCGGCCATAAGGCCCTGCTGGGGCCCAGCGGTATTGGGGGGCTCATTCTTTCCCCCGGGGTGGAGGTCCGGGCCACGCGCTTTGGCGGAACAGGCATCGAATCGGGCAGCCTCACCCATACAGAGAGTTACCCGCACCGGCTGGAAGCCGGAACGCTAAATCTTTTGGGGATCTTTGGCCTTTCAGCCGGGCTCAAATATCTGGAACGGGAAGGTTCCGAATATCTCCGGCAGAAGGGGATGGGACTGGTCCGGCGCTTGTACCGGGGTCTTAGTTCTATTTCCGGGGTGGTGCTGCACAGCCCACCTCCCTCGGAACAGAGCGTGCCCGTGCTTACTTGTACCATCGAGGGTCGGGAAGCGGAGGATGTGGGCGATATCCTGGACGGCGACTTTGGCATTGCGGTGCGGACCGGTTTGCACTGTGCTCCTTTTGTGCATGCAGATCTGGGGACGGATGTTGCCGGTGCAGTCAGGTTCAGCCCCGGCCATTTTAATACGGAAGGGGATATCGATCGGGCCATTGCCGCCCTAGACGCCATTGCTGCCAACAGGCAACACCTATTATAGATCCCGCTGTGTAAATTATATTTGCTGCATAAACTTTGGTTGCTTAAGTATGGGCTCTAAAGCCGGCCCGCGAAGATATAATAGGGCCACTGAACAGGACGTTCAATAGGCCCGTCTGAGAAAAAGGCCCCATCATTTGCCCCGCACGGGGCCTTTTTATTTTTCCCGAAAAATGTTTCGGCCTGCGCTTTTATTCAGCCTCCCAGCCCTTGTTGTTTTCCTTAAGGCGGCATTACCAGGGCATAAATCCGCTTTTCGATCACATTAAATGGTGAAAATAAAAGAAAGATGAAGGAAACGAAAGAAAGATATAGAATTAAAATACTAGTCCAATAAAAATCTCTTGACAAGTAAAATGCGCTCATGAGATAATATAACTAAAACAAACGGTTGGTTGAAAACAATTTAGCACTCATTTGCAGATAAATATGCAGATTTTATCCTCAAAGTCCCGGGAATGAGGAGGTGAAGATTTAGCTTAGAATTTTTTGTTATTTATAATACTTAGAGTTATCCGACTAAATATTTTGTGCAAAATTGGGAGGTTAGGTTTTTTTATTATCATTTGCTAATGCGTCTTTTCAGTAAAAACATATCTAGAGGTGTTGAAAAATGAGGTACGCAGAGACAGGGTTTACCTTGGAAGTTGATTTAACCCGGGGAAATGTTGAGAGGGTGGAAACCGATCCCAAGCTGACCGAACTTTTTCTTGGGGGCCAGGGAATGGCCGCCAAGATACTATTTGAAAGGGTTCCTCCCGAAACTGATCCCTTTTCACCCGACAATTTGCTGATCTTTAGCACCGGCCTTCTGCATGGCACGCCTGTTCCCGCCTGCAACAGAACTGTGGTCAATACCATCTCCCCCCAGACGGGGCTGATGGCCCACTCATTAATGGGCGGTTTTTTCGGGCCGGAGATGAAGCATGCCGGTTACGACAGAATAGTTATCAGCGGTAAAGCATCCGATCTGGTTTATTTATGGATACACAATGATAAAGTGGAGATTCGCGATGCCACCCATCTTCGGGGCAAGGGCGCCCGTGAAACCGCAAAGCTCATCCAGAAGGAACTGAACAATCAGGATGTCCAGATAGCCGCCATTGGCCTGGCTGGTGAGAACAGGGTCTATACGGCCAGCATCGAGCATGGTTTTTCCAGTGCCGCCCGGGGTCCGGGTCCGGTCATGGGGGATAAAAGGCTAAAGGCTGTAGTCATTCGCGGGACCAAAGACGTTTATGTTGCCAAACCCGAAGAGCTTTTCAAAATGTGCATCGAATTGCGCAAGAAGATGGCTGCCAGCAAGGATGTGGGGGACTGGATGGCCTCCGATGAGGACGATAGTTTTCACCACAACCACTTTGCCTGGGGAAACGCCCGCACCCGGCAAAAGACTTACTGGAATGCGGAGCTCCAGCAGAGATGGACAGACTGGAAGTACGATCATATGGACCGGCAGGCCGGCTGTTACAACTGCCCCAAGCAATGTATCAACGTCATCTCCTGGCCGGGCTATGAGCGGTTCGGCTATAAATGCTACGGCAAAGATACCTACCACATGGCTGCCTTTAAAGAGCTGGACTTTAGTTACGAAATACTCGGCGCCGCCCTAGAATACGGGGTGGACTCCTATTCAACGGCGCAGGCAGCGGCCTTTGGTGTGGAAATTTATGAAGCGGGCATCCTGACAGATGAGGATCTGCCGGGGTTTCCCTCCGATTCCGGGGAGCGGATTCGTTACCTCCTGGAAAAAATTGTGCGGAGGGAAGGAGTCGGCGATTTTTTGGCCGACGGGGTTTACAGGGCAGCCCGCAGGATAGGCAAGGGCGCCGAAAAATACGATCATAACACCACCAAGAAATTTGAACAGCTGCCCATCAAGCTGGGAAAATTGAACCCCCCTTATTTCCTGATGATTGCCACCGGGGAAAAGATGG
>CAZAQM010000240.1:0-2823 GCA_964487385.1 uncultured Dethiobacter sp. | reverse complement strand
TAAACTATGGCATACTGGGAGTCGAAGAGAACTGTTGCGGAGAGAGCATCCGCAAGGCAGGCAATGAGGACCTTTTTAAGCGCCTGGCCAAAGATAATATCAAGACCTTTATCGAAAAAGGGGTTAAAAGAATTTTGGTCAACTCTCCTCATTGTTACCATACCTTCAAAAACGAATATCCGGAATTCAACGTGCATTTTGAAATCATCCATATCACCCAGTACATCTGCGAGCTCATCGATGAGGGCAAGCTTAAGATCAGCAAGGAATACGGGAAGAAAGTTACCTATCATGATCCCTGCTATCTTGGCCGGCATAATAACATCTATGATGAGCCCCGTGAAATCCTCAAAAAAATACCCGGCCTGGAACTGGCGGAGATGATCGAATCGCACGAAAACAGCCTCTGTTGCGGGATGGGCGGCGGACGCATCTGGATCGACACCAAAATGGAAGAAAGGTTTTCCAACATTAGAATAGAACAGGCTGTAAGCGTTGGTGCCGAAATTCTGGTTACCGCCTGCCCTTACTGCATCGTTGGTCTCGAGGATAGCAGGCTCGGCCTGGGTTATGAGGATGCCATCGAGGTTAAAGACATAGTAGAGATCCTCCAGGAAGTGATTTAGAGGGGCCAGAAAACTGTCCAAGGAAGGGGCGGCGGACCCGGGGTTGAACCCGGGTGCACTTACGGGCACATAAACCTGATGAGGTGATAGAAAGTGGAAAAAGAGCTGGAAAGACTTGTTAAACAGGGCCTGGCAGGCAGCAATTTCGGAGATGTGATGGTCGTCGGTGCGGGAATCAGCGGCATCCAGGCATCTTTGGATTTAGCTTCTGCCGGCTTTAAGGTTTACCTGGTGGAAAGGGCGCCCAGCATCGGCGGCCACATGGCCCAGTTGGATAAGACCTTTCCCACCAACGACTGCTCTATGTGAATTCTCTCGCCCAAACTGGTCGAGGTCGGCCGGCATACCAATATCGAAGTACTTAGCTACACTGAAGTGAACAGTGTAGAGGGGGAAGCGGGAGATTTTACCGTAAGAGTGACAAAAAAGCCACGCTATGTGGATGAAACCAAATGCACCGGTTGTACTACCTGTGTGGAATACTGCCCGGTGCAGTATCCCGATAAATTTAACCAGGATATATCATTAAACAAAGCTATCCATATTTATTTTTCCCAGGCTATACCTCTCGTCTCCTATATAGACGAGAGTTGCCGCTACCTTAAGGATAAAACGTGTACCATCTGCGAAGGGGTATGCAAAAACGATGCCATAGATTTCAGCCAACAGCCGCAAAAAATGGAGATCAAAGTTGGAGCAATAATCCTCTCCACCGGATTTGAACCTTTCGATCCCGGGCTAAGGGCGGATTATGGCTATGGAATATATGAAAACGTGCTGACGAGCATGGATTATGAACGCCTTCTCTCTTCCACGGGGCCATACGAAGGCGAAGTGCTGCGCATTTCCGATCGAAAACACCCCCGGAAGATTGCCTGGATACAATGCGTTGGTTCCCGGCAGGTCCTTCCCGGCGGCAACAGCTACTGTTCGGCTGTTTGCTGTACTTACACCCAGAAACAGGTCATCCTGACCATGGACCACCTGACCGATACCGAATGCACCGTCTTTCATAACGATATTCGCTCCTATGGCAAGGATTTTGAAAGGTTTTATGAGAGGGCCGAACAACTTCCCGGGGTGCGCTTTATCAGAAGTTATGTGTCCATCGGCAGGGAGGATCCGCTGACCAAGAATGTCTCAATCCGCTATTCCACCATGGATGATGGAGTAAAAGAAGAGGAATTCGATATGGTCGTCCTTTCCATCGGCCTCAATCCTCCGGCCGATGCCCAGGCAATTGCGGATAAATATGGTGTCGAGCTCAGCGAACACAATTTTTGCCGGATCAGTCCCGTCAACCCAATGGAGACGAGCCAACCCGGAATCTTTGTCACCGGCGCTTTCCAGGGCCCGGTGGATATTCCTGAATCGGTTTTCAGCGCCAGCGGGGCCGGATCCCTTTGCGGTGAATTTCTTTCCTATCGCCGGGGCGGCCTTTCCCGGGAACGGATCTATCCGCCGGAAGAAGATCTTTCCCTGGAGGAGCCGCGGATCGGCATTTTCGTCTGTCATTGCGGCGCCAACATCGGCAGGATAGTCAACGTTCCCGAAACGGTTGAATATTGCAAGGGGCTGCCCAATGTAGTTCATGCCCAGGAACAGCTCTTTTCCTGCGCCACCAACTCTGCCAAGGAAATAACCGATACGATCAAAGAAAAAAAACTCAACCGGGTCGTCGTGGCGGCTTGCTCACCCAGGACCCTTGAACCCTTGTTCCGGGACACCCTGCGGGAGGCGGGGATCAACCAATATTACTATGAAATGGCCAATATCAGGGAGCATAATTCCTGGGTTCATTCCAAGGAGAAAGAGGCAGCCACGGAAAAGGCCAAAGACATCATCCGCATGTCGGCAGCCCGCGCCCGCCGGCTGGAACCCCTGCAGGAATTCGATCTGCCCGTCAATAAGGCGGCTTTGGTCGTTGGGGGAGGCATTGCCGGCATGAACTGCGCTCTTTCTATAGCCAACCAGGGGCATGTGGTTTACCTTGTGGAGAAGGAAAGGGAGCTTGGAGGCCTGGCCCGCAAGATCCATACTACCTTGGAAGGGCTCGATGTACAGGCCTATCTTGACGAGCTTAGCAAAAAGATCTATCAAAACCCCCTGATACATCTCTACACCGGTGCAACCATTACAGGTGCCGGCGGTTATGTAGGGAACTTTGTGACCGGCGTAAAGTCTGCGAGAGGATTCG
>CAZAQM010000239.1:0-2850 GCA_964487385.1 uncultured Dethiobacter sp. | reverse complement strand
CATGATATACATCCCGGTAAAAAGGCAGATCAACAGGGCTTTCATAACCCGGTAAGCGCCAGAGAATTTGGCGTAATTATCCCGCCGCGGATCGACATAAGGAACCACCAGCATTAAAAGATAGATTCCGGCATTCAGCAGGGGCATGGCAAATGCCCCCCAGAAGCGCGATGAATAGCCGTCAACCTGGCCATGGATATTCCAGTGCGAGGGAACCTTTTCCGGCAGGTGCGGGTAGATGTAAAATGCCGCGGCCAACATGGCCAGGATTAATAAAACCAGCGGCCAATCGGAGCGGATCTGCCAGCGGATGTCCATTTGATTACCCGTTGTTTTTGCCATCAACTTCACCCTTTCTTTTTTTGCCCATGAGCTCGCTGAGCCAGGCAAGCGCATCCTGAAAGACAGTAGTGTCGAGAGAATAATAGATGTACTGCCCCTTTCTTTCATCAAGAACCAAGCCTGCCCGTTTCAGCACATTCAGGTGATGAGATACGCTGGGATTGGAAATGTCAAAGCAGCCGGCGATATTTCCGGCGGTCATATCGTCCTGCTGCAGCATCCTCAGTATCTGCCTTCTGGTGGGATCTGAAAGTGCCTTAAATAATTGATCAAACAAAGCCTCAGCACCTCTTCTATTTAGACATTTAGGTAAATATCTAAATACATTATACATCCTTTTTGGGTTTTTGGCAAACCCAATTATCGTGCGACTTTATCAAGACAATGCCGGTTTATTTATTGAAAAGCATGTTAAAGCAAAACAGTTTTGCCAACTGTGTCATGTCAAGCAATCTCTTGCTGCTTGCTGAGAGGGCACGGGCACTTTAATGCAAGGATAAATATCATTTAATTGTACTTCTTGCGCAAGCTTGCCCATACCCTATCTTGTGTTTCCTTTCCATAAAAGCTATAATTCAAACACACACACCCTCTGGATAATTAAGACAACAATATTATAATTAGGAGGAGCCTGGCATGGACGATGAATCATTGGAACGCGTCTGCTTCAACTGCAACTTTTTCTTTCCTGATTGCGATGGGTTTACGGATTACGGTATCTGTCTTGAGGATGATGCTTTTGAGCCTTTTATTGATGAGCTATTAGAGATGAATTATTCGTCCTGCCAGAAGCTGGTGGAGGCAAAGAAATTTCCGGGAGACAGAGATGTATGTGAAAAATATGAGGAAGTAGAAATAGAGGAAATAGATGAGAACAGCTTCTTTGGAGAAATGATTGCAAAATTTATAGAAACGGGGAAAATTGACCAGGAGTTGTTAAGGTATGCTGCAATTGAAGAACAGCTTAACAACGTGGATTATAAAACTTTACCCGTGACCCCCTATCTGGATGATCTGCATAGCGGTGATCAGGAGAGACAAAACCGTGCGCTGCACCGCCTGGAAACCCTGCTCATACAAGGAAACGGGGAAGCTTTTGAAGTATTGTTCGACCTTTTAAAAAACCTTCCGCTGCCGCAAAAGATAGAGGAAGTTCATCAAAAAATTAAAATCCTGGAATGCCTGGAGCATAGGAGAGGCGCCCAGAGGTCAAAGCTTATTCCCCTATTGATCGATGAGCTATACCAGATACCTTCCAATAATACCACCAGACAGTGGATAACAAAAATTTTAAAAGTCCTGGCCCGCTCCCCGGAAGGGGAGGTTCGCCAACTTCTGGAAACCTTGTTGCAAGAGAGGAAGTATTCTATCCGTCTCAGATCCAGAATTGAGGAAGTGCTCTACCAGTTAGAGCCGTAGGAATGTTATCGTAATTCTATCTTATATTTGCACTGCCGGGGGATTTCCCCGTCTGCAAATGGTAAAGAATAACTTTCAAACAACAATTATTTACCGAGGTGATCGTTGATGCGTTTTGAAGTTAGCGAGGATATGTTTAACCGGTTTCCCAATCTCTGTGTAGCCGTCGTGGTAGCAGAAGGCATAGATAATACCAAGCTGCTCCCGGAAACAGAAGCGCTGCTGGCGGAGGCAACCAGGGCAACCCATGAGATCCTCAAGGGAACCGACTTGAAGGCCAGGCCGGAGATCGCTGTCTGGAGAGAGGCCTTTAAAAGTATGGGGATAAACCCCAACAAGTATTCCCCCTCCATTGAAGCCCTGCTGAAAAGAATTGCCAAAAAGCCGGATTTTCCCTCCATCAATGCCATTGTCAACCTGGTTAACGCCATTTCCATCAAAAATATGGTTCCCATGGGGGCCCACGATCTGGGGAAAATACAGGGAGATATCCGCATCCGCCTTAGCAGGGAAGGGGACCATTTTACCCCCTTTGGCAGCAGGGAGGCAGAAAGCGTACCCCCCGGAGAACCGGTCTATGCAGATGACCTGGAGGTACGAACCCGCATCTGGGTATGGAGACAAGGGGAAAATGCCAAGGTTACCGAAGAATCCTCCCGCATTTTTTTCCCCATCGATGGATTTATGGAAAATACCCAGAGCAATATGCTGGCGGCCAGGGATCAGCTCAGTGAAATCCTGAAGCAAACGTTCCGCTGCTCCCCCGGGACTTACTGGATAGATGCCGGGACACCGGGAGTGGAACTTCAACTTTAATCCCAACGGACCGGATAATCTCGGGACCCATTGATAATTATTGTGATAACGACCCTGACACTTCCCACGCTTTATGTATCATCTGTTCTTTCAAAATAAAGTTCCGGTAAAACAATTCTAATCACGTATTCTGATCCCTCTTTCTGCCAGCCCTGGGACTACTGTAGTGAGTAGTCTGTTAAAGAGGGGCGCCTTTCCTTTCCGAAGAATGTTATGGACATTATATCCAGCAATTCATGGCCAGGCAAGACCGTTAGCATTTAGACCATTTAG
>CAZAQM010000238.1:0-2851 GCA_964487385.1 uncultured Dethiobacter sp. | reverse complement strand
TTAAGGGAAGCCAAACCTGAACTGCTGGAAAAGATGGCTGCAACACTTAATGTTCAGCGTGAAGAGTTTTTTGGATAAAGTAAATCCGATTTAAAAGCAAATAAAGTGGAAGCAGGCTGCAACCCTTGTTTCTGAAAAGTTCGCAGCCTGTTTTTCTTTTGTCAGGAATTATGCATGGCTAGTAGAGTGAACCGCAGAGTGAACAAGTACGTCTAATTAATAACAAGATTCCACTGCAGTTGAATCATAACAAAAATTATCCGGAGGAAAATAAGGTGAAAAAACTATGCTTTTTTGCTCTGGTCTGCTTAGTCATTGTTTCACTGGCCGGGTGTATAAAAGACGAGGGGCTTCAGGCACCCCCGCAAGATGGAGAGGCGACAGAAGTGCCGCAGGAAACCGGCGAACAAGGGGATGAGGCTGCAGTAACGCGCTTGGTTGAGGACTTTGGGGACGACGGGAAGCTGCTGCTGGGAGATATCTTACCCTTTGGTTTATCTTATGGGGAGGTTAAAGCACAATTTCCGGAAGTAGGGCCCCTGCAGGCAGAAGGCGGTCTGCAGGGCCTGGGGGAAAGAGGGCTTATGGAAGCCGTGCTAAAAACAGAGGTGTTGGGCCATACCGCGGAATTAGAGTTTAATTTTGAACATGATAAACTCTATAGTTTTTACTATTTTGTCATCCTTGGGGACGAAGCCGAGGCTGGGGAGCTCTACACTTATCTACAGAAATTTTACACTGCTGATTTGGGAGCGTATTTCACAGAAGAACAGGAAGAGGGGAGTATTTATTCCGAGACCAGCTACTGGCAAAATGAGGCGTTCCAGCTAGGGCTGACGCACCAGGTGAACGCGGACGGATTACATTTTGTCAGCTGGGGGTGGGACCAAAACTCCTAGATACCGCCGGCTTCGGCAGCCATACATGGAACAAATTGTAAGCAATGGTTGTTGAACCTTTTGAGGGAAACTATCGTCTAATAGTAAAACCCGCGGGAAGTTTCCTATTAAGGCAAAAATATAATCTTTTGGGAGGAATCCCTTGTGAAGAAGAAAACAGTTGTAGTTGTGATGGCCGTTTTAGTGTTGTTTTGCATGGTAACTTCTGTCTTTGCCCATCCCCAGATAAAACTGTTCTTCAACGGGCAGGAAATAAAATCTGATGTTTCACCCAGGGTTGATGGGGGCCGGGTATTGGCACCCGTCCGCATCATTGCAGAAAGGCTGGGTGCCTTAATTAACTGGAATGAAAAAAAGAATACCATTGATATCGATTTTACGGAAGTGCAGGCGCAAAAGACGCGTATATCCCTTTTAGAAAGTGCACTAGCCCCCAAGGATCCCCATGCTGCTGTTGCAACATGGGCCGAAGGAGTAAAAACGAGAAACGGTGCCTTGCAATATGCTGTCATGTCTCAAGAATTGAGGGAAGATGTTTATTCACATTTTGTCGAATTAAACTGGACTACCGGAACATCATCCCCATGGGTCCTGAGTTATGAGGTTATTGATAAGGGCAAGATTGATGGCGAAACATTTTGGTATGCAGTGGAATTTACTTATACAGACTCAAAGCAATCAACATTTACTGCCAGGAAATGCGTTACCGCCAAAAACTATGAGGGCAACTGGTTAATAACCTCGGTAATGGATCAGCTGCAGGCCGATCCGGTTGTTTATAAAAATACCCGCTACGGTTTTACCTTTTCCCTGCCGGAGAACTGGGAAGGCTATACGATAATCACCGACGGATGGGAAGGCCGTTCCATGGAGGGGGAAAACAGCGGCAGGGTGACGGAAAAAGGCCCGATCATTTCCCTCAGGCATCCTGGATGGACTGCTCAAAATCCCCGGCAGGATATCCCCATTATGATCTTTACCCATGTACAGTGGGCTTTGCTGCAGCAGGAAAAATTCAGCGTCGGCGCTGCTCCGGTGGGGCCAGGTGAAATTGATCTCAATAGCAGTTATGTCTTTGCCTTGCCGGCACGTTACAACTACGCTTTTCTCACAGGCTATGAAGAAGTGGAAAAAATTATGGAAGGCAGCCCTCTAAGGCCGCTAAAGAACTAAACTGACAATATAGCGCCCTTGGCGCCACAGCAATGACGCCAGGCGGATCGGAGATCGGGGAGCGGATAAGGGGATGGATAAACAATGATTGCCGGGAAACAGAAAATGCTGATTTGTTTGCTGTTTACCATGATTCTTGTTGCGGCAGTTGCCGTGGGGTGCACATCTTCAGGAGCCAATGGGGATTTCGGTGATAAGCCCGCCCCCTCGGACGATTCATTTGCCGCCTCTACAGGGAATATACACGACTATCTGCCTGAGCTGCTGGCTGGCCGGGCTGTCAGCGATTATGAGATGCTGCCCTGCCTGGAGAACTTTACCCGTGGCACATGGCTGGAGCTGGGTGAGGTTTACGGCAGGGAGTGGTGGAATCCCCTGTGGGAGGCTCTGCGTAGCGCAGCCGTGGTGGGTGGGCGATCCCAGCGTGATTTTAAAGAACAATCCCGGCGCAATTATTATTTAGGCAAGGCTCTTCTGATATCCGACGGCGCCTATACCGAGGGCCTAACGGTTATACAAGCGTTGCAATGGGATTATGACAAGGCTCTATACAGCGCGTGCCTGTCAGAACATTTTACGGAGGAGGAAGCGACTGGCCTGCGGCAATTCCTTCTTTATTCCCTGAGCTACGGCGAAAGCATATTCAGCCTGCAGATTCCCGGAGCCTGGGGAGCGCTGTTTCTAAATACATATCCGGTAGATTTTCCTTTTGGTTTTGATTTGACCGAGCAAAGCCGTGAGCGCTTTCGGGCGGAGAGCTTTGGTCCGGGGGCGGTAGT
>CAZAQM010000237.1:0-2874 GCA_964487385.1 uncultured Dethiobacter sp. | reverse complement strand
CTTGAATTTTTCAAGTTATTTTCAGTTAAACTTTGCCAATATTTTTCGATACAAACAGAGCTGACGCATAACTTTAAGGCTCCAGTTTAAATGGGGGTTACCGGGAACTTTTAAAATTATTTTTTCGCAAAATGGCACTGGACATTTTTCCTTGGTTATGAGACAATAGTGTGGGACTTTGCGGAAGGGGGCCTGCACTATGGAAAATCAGACTGATACACCAGTTCTGCTATGTGGAAGGTATTTTACCTTGGAGGAAGTGCATGAGATCCGGGAAACAGTGCGCATGTTTCCTAAACTGAGCCGTGCAGAGTTGGCTAATACAATTTGTGAGAATTTGGGTTGGATGACGCCCTCCGGCCAGTACAAGACAGCGTCATGCAAGGAACTTTTAGTTAAACTTGAAAGGCAAGGGTTGATTAGTCCGCCGGCTATAAATGAGTATAAGCGCCGTGAAAAAAAGGGGGTCGCCATTGGTCCACAAACGGTGCCGGCTCCGCTACTTGAGGGGCCTGTTACCGATTATGAACCTATCGCCTTGGAGCCAGTCAGGCTTCTTGAAAATATTCGTCTTTGGAACGAGTATGTTGAACGCTACCATACTGTGGGCTACAAGCGGCCCTTTGGCGCCCATCAGCGTTACTTCATAATATCGGGCGCCGGTCAAAAACTGGGCTGTTTGTTGTTTGCGGCGGCGGCCTGGGCGCTGAAAGACCGTGACGCGTGGATCGGCTGGACCGAGCTTGACCGCAGCCTTCGTTTAAACCTGATTGTGAACAACACCCGTTTTCTCATCTTTCCCTGGGTTCGCGTAAAAAACCTGGCCAGCCGTACCCTGTCCCTGGCCGCCAAACGCATCAGAAATGACTGGCAAGAGCGCTACGGCTACAGCCCGGTACTATTGGAAACCTTCGTCGATCCGGAAAAATACCGTGGCACCTGCTACCGTGCGTCGAACTGGATCTATTTAGGCCAAACCGCCGGCCGCGGCCGCACCGAAATGCATAACAAGAGGCCCTTTAGCCGTAAAGCCATCTACGTCTATCCATTAGTGGCTGATTTTCGCTCCCGCCTAAAAGCGATGACAGATGAATAAAGCAGCCATGCCTTTGAAATACCCCCAGGGGGAAAAAAGCAGGGGCGAACAATATCCTTCCAGCTCTACACTTCCGAACCGCAAGAGCAGCCTAAAGACTGTAGACGAAGAAAAAGAGGCCATCCAGCAAACCATGGAAGCAACACTAAACATACACAGGCAGCTACTGCCGGGCCTGCTGGAGAAATTATCACGGATTCCTGACCCGCGCCACCCCGGGAAAACCAAATATCAGATGATCGTAATGATGCTTTACGGGATACTGCTCTTTATTTTCCAAATAACCTCAAGGCGCAAAACGAACCAGGAACTTACCACTCCACAACTGCTGGAAAACCTTAAAGCCGTCTTCCCGGATTTGACAAATATGCCGCACCAGGACACCCTGTGCCGCTTACTGGAAAAAATGGATGTGAGCCAGATCGAAACCTGCTACAACAACATGCTGAAAAAATTGATCCGCAAAAAGACGTTCAGGAATCTCCTGCACAATAAATCTTACCTTGTAGCAATAGACGGGACACAAAAATACGTCATGGACGAATGCTGGGACGAGCGCTATCTTCGCCGAAAAGTCTGGGACAGCGACGGGAACTATACATACCAATACTATGCTTATGTCCTGGAAGCAGTATTAATATTTTCCAACGGTATGGTTCTGCCGCTGATGAGCGAATTTCTAGAGAACAGCCCGGAGCTGGAAAAGATCACAAACGACAAAGAATGGAAACAAGACTGCGAGCTGAAAGCATTCTACCGCCTTGCCGAGCGGCTGAAACGGCAGTTTCCGAAACTGCCGTTTATCCTTCTGCTGGATGGACTCTATGCGAACGGCCCGGTTATGGAAACCTGCCTTAAGAACAATTGGAAATTTATGATTGTACTCAAAGAAGGGTCCCTGCCATCTGTTTGGCACGAAGCAAAAGGGCTGATGCGGCTGGATACTGAAGGGGAACACCGTCATGAGCGATCCTGGCAAGGCCGCCTGCAGGCCTTCAGCTGGGTTAACGGGATCGAGTATGACTATGGTGAACGCAAAAAAGTTCTATCCGTTCATGTGGTGACCTGCGACGAGAACTGGGAAGAGACCGATAAAGACGGCTCTGTGGTAATGAAAACTTCCTGCCATGCCTGGATTTCCAGCGATCTGATTAACCGTGAAAATGTCCATGAAAAGTGCAATCTGACAGCCCGGAAGCGCTGGCTGCACGAGAACAACATTTTAAAAGAGAAACATCAGGGGTATCAGTATGAACACATTTTTTCACATAATTGGGATGCGATGCGGGGGTATCATTATCTCATGCATATTGCCCGAATGCTAAATGAAATGGTGCTTCATTCAATTTACCTGACGGAACAAGTCAAAACAGTCGGCATCCGGTCGTTCATCAAAAATTTTCACATAGTTATGGCCCACAGGGAGTTGGATACAAAGCGGCTCCGCCGGTTGTTGGAATCACCCGGCCAATTGCGGCTGGTGAATGAAGACAATTGGAAAACAAGCCGGGCTGCATAATGAACCAAACAGACGGCAGTGATTGTACAACACTACCTGTCTGCCCATTTGAGCATGCCAGGCATGTCTTAACCCTGCAAAAACAATTTAAAGACAGGAGGTTGCTTAGAATGAACCGGTAATTTTCTGAAGAGCTGATATTTATTGATTGAAAAAGCCGATTTTAGACCACGAAAGATTTTTAAGTAATATCATGCGTCAGCACTGTCGGAAAGCTTGCATACTTGATGCAATCGAACATTCATGGTAAAATGAAGAG
>CAZAQM010000236.1:0-2877 GCA_964487385.1 uncultured Dethiobacter sp. | reverse complement strand
TCTTCGATCCTCCAGACGACCCTGCCCTCTTTCAGCTTCAGCACCGCTGCCGTCAGTTCGCTATCCTCTGTATGGGTATATACCGCCGTTTTCTCGATGTTGCTATGCCCCAGGAGCTCGGCCAGCCTGTTGATATCCACCCCTTTCTGGTGCAGGTGCGTAGCAAAGGTATGCCTGAATGTATGGGGGGAGACGCGTTTTTGAACGCCGGCCCGCCCTCCGCATTGTTTGACGATCTCATAAATGCGGGATTTGCTAAGAGGACCATCCCCCCTCCCCGGAAAAAGAAAATCCGAACTTGAAGCCGAAGCAGAAACCGAAGCAGTGCCGGAGGAGATCCTTTCCCTTTCCCTTTCCTGAAAGTAAAGGGGCAGCACGCGCCGCAGGAAAGGATGAATCGGCAAGAGCCTGGCCTTGTCGCCCTTGCTCATTTCCACATAGAGTTCGGCAAAGTTTTCGCTGAAATCGCCTGTTTTGAGCACCCTTAGCTCGCTTAGCCTTATTCCGCAGTAATAGAAAAGCAGCAAGATGCAGAGGTCGCGCAGATATCTGGGCCCCGGCTGCACGGATAAAAAGATGGCCTCCACCTCCTCCCAGGTAAAATGTTCGATCTCTTTTTGTTCCACATGCGGCTTTTTAAGGCGCCTGGCCAGATCCACCGAAACCAAACCCCTGGAAGCAGCAAACTTGTAGAAGGCCCTCAGATCGCTGATAACGCTATGTAGGGAAATGGGCTTGTTGCCGGCCTCCAGGCGCAGATGGGCGAGGTAACCCCGCAGATGGTTGATCCCGATTTCCTGCAGATCGCTCAACCCATAACGTTCCTCCACATGCCTGCGAAAGCGATGAAGCCCGTAAAAGCGCGAAGTAATGGTGTTTTCGCTGCCCCGCTGCTCAAACTCGAAATATTCCAAATAACGTTCAATTGCTGTCTGCAGGAGCATTGTCCTCATCCTCTCCTGGGAATAGCTGTGCCTCCAGTCCAGCCGAAAATTCCAGCTTATTGACCCCCTCTCGCAGATGTTTCAGCTCAGCATGGGTGTAGATGGCCGTAGTCCTGATTTCAACATGCCCCAAAAGTTTCCCCAACGTCTTAATATCGACATTTTCCCTATAGAGGTGTGTGGCGAAAGAATGGCGCAGCATGTGGGGCGTCACGACGCTTTTCAGCCCAGCCCTGGGGGCATATTCGCCCATCATGAAATGGACATAATCGGCGGTAATCTGCCCGCCCCACCTGTTGCAAAAAAGATACTCGCCAATCAGCCCCGCCGCCCCTGCCCGGTATTTTTCCAACTGCTCCCGAAGCCGATCGTGCAGGGGTATTTTGCGGAAACGGCTGCCCTTGCCTTTCATAACCCTGATGAAACCATCATCAAAATCCACATCCCTGGTGCGAACGCTGACCAGCTCCCCCACTCTCACGCCGCTGTAGTACAAAAAAAAGAGCATCGTTTTATCGCGAAGCTTGGCCGGTGACTCATCTTCCGGGATAGCCGCAAAAAGTCTCTCCACTTCCTCCCTTTGGAGATGGCGGGGTAGTTTTTGTGGTATCCGGGGGCGGGGAAGGTTTGCAGCCGGGTTCTGGCGCAGATATTCGCTATCGATGAGAAAGCTGCAAAGCGACTTTAGAGCGGTAACATGCCTCCTGACGGTATTGTTCCTGCTCTCCCTTTCTCCGGTAAGGTAGCGCAGGTACCCGCTGAGCATTTCTGCAGACAACTCTTCTATGGCAATATTCTCCAGGCCCTGCCCTTGAAGAAATCTCGTAAAAACGTTCAAATCTTTTTGATAACCCCTGCAGGTATAAGGAGAACGGTTCAGCTCTACCAGCAGATAATCCAAAAATTCAGCGATTGCCTCTTTTAGTAACACTTATACCACCATTTTCAGGAAACCAAATTTATTTGGCCTCTGCCTTATTACCAGCAGTAGAATCGTTTTTATATTCACATAATAGTCTGTTTCCACCCAGCCGTCAAGAATACCCATATTATTAAGGGGAAAGCATCATACCTGGCTGCCGCCCAAATCTTTTGCAAATGCCGGGCCAGGGGTTTAACAATATGCAGCACGACCGATCTGTTAATTGCGCAAACTGCCATCGAAAACAATCTATTTCTTCTGCACAATGATGGCGATTTTACACGCATTGCCAGTATTGAGGAAAAGCTGAAGGAATACTAGTCCGGCATAAAATAGCCCATTTGGGAGGCAAGGAAGGATATTGAGCATGAAGTTTAATCCGTCAAAAATGCAGTTTTTGGTTGGGGGTTTTTCTATTCATAAAATCGCATGATCACGCATAATCATCAGGAATCCCCATATCCCCCGCTATTCCACCCCCGCAGGAACCCCCACAGCAGTTTCATTTCCGGCAGGCGCAGGAGATATGCCGCCAGGAAATAGGTGCCCGCCCCCCAAAGCGCAGCGAAGAGAAGCAGGGCTGCCCCGGCAAAGGAACGCCCCAAAAAACCCGTCCACAGAAAGAAAAAAAGGTAAAGGCTGCCCGCCATGCATGCCGTAGCAAGCGCCGAACGGGCCAGGGGAGCCAATAGCAGATCCCTGAAAGAAAGGGAGAGGCGCCGGGCGAAGACGAAGAAAAGCCAGACGGAACCCAGCGTGAAGGAGAGGGAGGTTCCCAGGGCAATGCCGCCGTGGCCCATCAGGGGCATGAGCAGAAAGTTGAAAAGGGCGTTGGCCCCCACCATGGCCAGGTTGACCCAGACCAGCACCCTCACCTCCTGCAGGGCAAAAAAGAGGCGGTTGCAATAGTAGTGCAGTGCAAAGCCCACCAGCCCGGGGGTATAATACAATAGGGCGGAAGCGGTCATCTTCGTGGCCGCGGCATCGAAGGCCCCCCGCTGAAAGAAAACC
>CAZAQM010000235.1:0-2901 GCA_964487385.1 uncultured Dethiobacter sp. | reverse complement strand
CTCAGCTCCCCAAATTATTCTCAGGCTTGTTGGTTAATTATACCATGCGCCCTGACCTACAGCAACACACAAGCTTGCAGCCCTTTGCTGCCCGGGATCATATATCTTGCTTTAAAATCACTATCCTCTTCCCCCCAAAGATTATCTTTTTCTGCATAAACTAATTTTTTTATGCTTCCACTATGGATGCCAGATTTAAAGCCGCCGCGCCCTATAGACTCCCTTCCTGCTTATACTTTTGCTCTATCTTTCTGCCCCGCCAGATCAGCCAGCCTGCAGCCAGCGCTGTGACGAGCCAGCCCGTATAGACGGCGCTGGTCGGGCCATAGCGCATGGTTACAGTATGTTCCCCCGGCGGAAGGATTAAAAGAATCAGGTTCTCATGCCGGTATGCCTGAAAACGCTCCCCGTCCAGGGAAAGATGCCACCTCGGGGTATAGGTTACCGAGATGATTACCGGCTGTGTATCTTTCGATTCGTAGGCAAACTCCACGCCCTTGTGATCCCAGCGGGTCCAGATCGTCTCGAAAGGCTCGGGGATGATCCCTTTTCTGGGGTCGCCCAGATTTAGCAGGGGCTCCAGGAGCTGGCGCGCCTCTTCCTTAAAATCGGGATGGATAAGCCTCGGTATATGCAAGCCCGTAAAATATAGCAAACCCTCCCCTGTTTGTTTTAGTCCGATGACAGCAGGAGAGCCTTTCTCATCGTCCAGGTAGAGCAAAGCCTGATCCAGGTTTCTGTAAACGGCGCCCCGTCCCTCTTTTAACTCAAAACTATTTTTGTTCTCGTACAGATCGCTATCCGCCGGCATAAGATTTACCATTCCGCCCACGGGCGCCTCGGAGTGCCAAACATCGAATATCTCCGGGATCCTGTCAGCCGCGGAAAGATCCAGAATGACGGTTTTCCCCTTGGCCAGCCACCCTGCAATGCGCTTTTCCAGTTCAGCAATGTTCAGTTCGGGCAGATCATAAAGATAGATAACCTTAAAAAGGTCGATATATTCTTCATCATACTTCAGCGGGTTTTCCACCCTACCCTCGGACACCCAGGGAAAAAGCCGGGCCAAATAGTAACTTCCCCTGCCGATAACAAGCACATCGGAATGGAGCTTCATCAGATAGCCTGAGGGATCGTTAAAAGAAAACATGGTTATATCTCCGTTATTCGACAGAAAAGTCCATCCGCGCTCCTGTATGTAATCAGCAATATTAGATAGGTAGCCAAATCTTCGATCAAAAAGAACCGTTCGCACGTTAAACAAATACCAATTTCTCATAATATAGTCATAATAGCCTTCATCAAAGGAAATATTTCTATCTAGAATGGTTTGGTGATGTACGGTTCCTTCAATGTTCCAGCCATAAACATTGTTAAAACTGCTACTTGCCGGGATATAAGCCTGTTCACTTCCTGTATCCGGCAGCTCAGTGGCAATTCGACCTTTTGCAAAATAAGTCTCTTCAGAAATAGGTATGGAGTCGACTAAAAATCTAATCTTTGCGAAGTCTACCGGCGCTGAAATCGGAAGTAAGGAAGAAGAAAAGACAATGTAGAATGGTATTAACAATACCAAAATAAACCAAAGAAATGTTATTTTCCCTTGTCTTCTGAATACTTTGCCAATCCATTCGGTAATACCTTGAACCAACACTCCCACTATTAAAGCCGCGGGTAAATCGGCTACGTTTAAAAAGCGTATTGGCGATATGCTTTTTTGGAAAGGCAAAAGCCGGTATAACGGGTTTATAGGTCCCATAGAAAGGGATGTAGGTATAACCCAGGGGATTACCAGCTTTAAGCAAACATATACCTTTTTTATAATAAAAAAGCACAACACTGTACCTATTAAAGAGAGGATGAACTCTTGATAGGAAAAAGTTTTGGTTAAACCTGGAAATAAAAAATTTATTGGTGAAAGAACAAAGGTTTCATGTATTCCCGTCGGAAACCATGGAACCCCAGGATTTTCCCACTGGGTTACCCCGGGCACTGCCCAGAAAGCTGTTAAAGCAATGCCTGTAAAAGTTGCTTCCAAAACTATGAACAATCGTTTCCAGGCCCAAGGCAGTGTTAGTACATGAATTATACAAAACAAAAAAACTGCAATAAATATGAGATAGGACTGCATGGCATGGGAAAGAACCAGCAGCGACATTAAAAAAGAGGAAAACAACCAGTTATGGATACAAGGTTTTTCGCATAAATCCAACATTTTCATTGTGAAAAGGGGATATAAAACAAGGGAAATGGTATTTCCCAAAGTGCCATCATTAAAAACGGTCCAGATAGTATAGTTGGACAAAGGGAAAAGAAGCGCCGCGGCAGTGCCGGCAACAACATTTCCTCCCATTTTTTTTGACAGCAAAGCAGTAAAGATTCCGCCCAGGAACAGGCATACCCAGGCAAATATTTTAAAAGTGAGCATGATGCTGCCGGTAAAGAGCTGAATAAAAGCTCCCGCCCAGATGCTTAAAGGCGGGTAATATTGTACCATTGTTGCACCATTGTACCAAGCTGGGAACCAATCAGAAAATTGCAGGTTTTTCCAGCGTGCGGCCAGATGCTCAACCCTTGTCAGATGGCCTACAGTGTCAACGCCATAGGGGAACAGATCATTTGATGCGCTTAAAACAGGCCACATAACGATAGTGCAGGCCAGGGCCACAACGGGGATAAGATAACACCAGTACGCTACATCAGGGGTTATATTGATTTTTCGTTTTAAGGGAATTTTTTTTTGCTCGGGATCGGGCATTTTTCTCTCCTGCCAAAACCTTCCTCAAAAATTAAAATACACCACATATTAGTCATTAAGAATGATCGCCGATTTGAAGCAAACATTCCGCCCACATATTTTTTTCAGTAACCTTTTTAGTCAATCCGCAGACCCCTGCCCAG
>CAZAQM010000234.1:0-2902 GCA_964487385.1 uncultured Dethiobacter sp. | reverse complement strand
GATCAATATTCACGATATTGGCCTGCCAGGCATCAAGACTGTCAGGGGAATAACCTTCATCCCCCGGCGATAACAGCTTGTCGGCGGGAATGTTCATTTTGTCCAGCAATTTTTTTGTGCATTGTATCAACATGGATACCCCTCCGCTTCAATATATTGCCTGCCGTTACCCTGGATAGTACCAGTTTTCTTTAAATAATGCCACAAATTATTCCCATCCGCCATTGTGGATATAGTTTTTATTCCATCAAAATGAACGCGTCGTGGGCTGTGCATTGATGAGGATGTGGTATGATAAAGAAACACCCATTGTTCCTGGCAAAAATCATGGCCGATAGACCCCCTGCGGATGAGAGTACAGGGCAGCTTAATGAATGTGGATTAAAGGAGAATGTAGGAGGGGTTTAATTATAACTCATACCATTTTTCTGCGGGCACTTTGCAACCTGTTATTCCCTCTATTTCTAGCAAGATCATACGGAGTTGAGGCGCAGAATATTCCGTGTTGGAGGGGATTGCCAATCTGTGCTGCTCAAAGATCATAAACTGATGACGCGTGCCTGAAAAAGGGCCATTAAAACCAAGTTTTTTGATCCGGCGGATAAAATCACGTCGCTTACAAGGTTTCCATTTATCCACGGCGCAATTCCAGGTTTAGATTGATTTCCCCAATAACAGGAAAAACATGCCCAAATTTGAGGCCGATCAAAATCCAATCTTCCAGTGTAGAGCGCAATTGGGTTTCACATTCATGCTGCGTGGCGCCAAATGCCACTACTCCCTTGCATATGGGGATTCGCCCACTAAAAGTATCATCTTCCAGTTTGTCATAAACTGCATTTTTCATGGCTTGGATAATAAAATCAGTAAGGACAAAAGATACCGCCATAGAAGAACCTCCCTAATAGTTTCTGAATAATACCGATTACCTATCGGGATTTCCACACAATAATTATAACACATAGGCCAAAATGAGGAAAACTCCCTGGTATGGTTTTATTTCGTTAATTTTATTTCCGTTCTGGTGAATATACCTCCGAAAAATCCGGAAATGATATCGGGAAAATAAAGTGGAAAATTGTGGCCAGGGAACCAGGGCATGATCGATAAGTATATCCAGGGTTTGGAAAGGCGCCCGTATCTGTCCTGTCCATTATTCCGCAAGCGTTGCCAGGGGCGTGCGTTCTTCGAGGGGTACATATTCCCGATGGGCGGAGACTGCTTTGTAGGAGGGACGGATTATCTTATTAACGTTGATGATTTCCTCCATGCGGTGGGCAGCCCAGCCGGCGATGCGGGCTATGGCAAAAAGCGGTGTATAGAGCTGAATTGGCAGGTCCAGCATGTAGTAGACCAAGCCGCTGTAAAAATCCACATTTGCACTGACACCTTTATAGATGCGCCGCTTTTGGGCAATAATTTTGGGCGCCAGCCTTTCCACCAGAGAGTAAAGCTGGAATTCCTCCCGGCGGTTTTTTTCTTGGGAGAGACGTTCAACGAATCCCTTAAAGACATTAACCCGGGGGTCGGAGAGGGAGTATATGGCATGTCCCATGCCGTAGATTAACCCGGAACGGTCGAAGGCTTCCTTGTCCAATAATTTGCTGAGATAATCGGCCACGCTGGCCTCATCGGTCCAATCCGCAATGTTTGCCTTCATATCCTCAAACATCAATCTTACTTTGATATTGGCACCTCCGTGGCGAAATCCTTTCAGCGAACCAAGTGCTGCAGTGACGGCAGAGTAGGTATCCGTTCCCGACGATGTGACCACGTGAACGGTAAAACTGGAATTGTTCCCGCCGCCATGCTCGGCATGCAGCACCAGGGACAGATCCAGTATCTTGGCCTCCAGCGGCGTAAACCGGCTGTCCGCCCGCAATAGATGCAGGATGTTTTCCGCCGTGGATAGTTCCGCTTCGGGGGCATGGATATAGAGGCTCTTTTTGTCATGGTAGTGGCAGTAAGCCTGATAGCCATATACGGCCAGCAAGGGGAATAGAGCCACCAGCTGCAGGCACTGGCGCAGAACGTTGGGCAGGGAGTTGTCCTCCGCTCGTTCATCGTAGGAATACATGGTCAGCACGCTGCGGGCTAGCGTATTCATCATATCCTGACTAGGGGCTTTCATAATGATATCTCTGACAAAACCCGTGGGCAGAGAGCGATAATTATTCAGCACCCGGGTAAATTCGTTCAGTTCCTGAACATGCGGCAGTTGTCCAAACATTAATAGGTAAGCCACCTCTTCAAACCCCGGGCGGTTTTCCCCGATAAAGCCCTTCACGATCTGCTCAATATCGATACCCCTGTAATAAAGCCTGCCCTCACAGGGATGCTCCTTGCCATCGATTATTTTGGTGGAAACGATCTCAGAAATTTCCGTCAGCCCGGTCAGCACGCCTTTTCCGTTTAAATCGCGCAGCCCTCTTTTTACATCATATTTTTCATGCAGAGCGGGATCGATGGTGCTGCTTTCCCGGCAAAGTTTGGCCAGTTTTACTATCTCGGGTGTTATTTTGGAAAAAGGATTCACATTTATTCACCACTTTCCTTGTTTCCATGTATTTATCTATCATCCGTGATATCTGTTTTCGTATGTTTGTCTTCCTTTTTCTAGGAATTTTTTTGGAGGTTATGGGTATCATTATATATTTCAATTCTGCAGCAGGCAAGGCTCTTGTTCATTTTATTGTGAAAGTTTTCGGCGCCGATGAAAAAAAGGAGGGTTGTGGCTGCCATGGCGGCGAAATTTGAAGAGGAACCATCTTCCGGCAGGTAGGCTTTATTCGGGGCATATTCTGCATAATCAGGCTCGCCGTTGTGTACATTGTGTACATAGTGTACAATGGAGGCGAGGCAGGTGAGTTTTATGCAAAAAATATCGGCAACGGATATCAGA
>CAZAQM010000233.1:0-2909 GCA_964487385.1 uncultured Dethiobacter sp. | reverse complement strand
GATCATGGGATCATCCAGAACCGCTTCCATTTTTTCCGTATCGGTGACCATGTAGGGGGAAATATAGCCCCTGTCGAACTGCATCCCTTCCACGACTTTCAGATCGGTCAGAAAGCCCTTGGATTCCTCCACGGTGATGACCCCATCCTTACCGACTTTTTCCATAGCATCGGCAATGAGGTTGCCGATGGTTTCATTATCCGCCGAGATCGAGGCCACTTGGGCAATAGCATCCCTGCTCTCCACGGGTTTGCTCTGGTTTTTAATATATTCGAGAACCTTATCGACAGCCTTTTCGATTCCCCTCTTCATGCCCATGGGGTTGGTCCCGGCCGTGACGTTTTTAATGCCCTGCCTGATAATGGCCTGGGCGAGAATAGTGGCACTGGTGGTGCCGTCACCGGCGACATCCTGCGTTTTGTTGGCGACTTCCCTCACCAACTGCGCACCCATATTTTCAAAGGGATCCTCCAGCTCAATCTCGCGGGCGATGGTCACACCGTCATTGGTGATCTGCGGGGATCCAAATTTTTTATCCAATACCACATTGCGGCCCTTTGGCCCCAGGGTAACTTTTACTGTATTAGCCAGTTTGTCGACACCTTTTTCCAGCGCCTGACGTGCTTCTTCGCGAAAACGTATTTCCTTGGCCGACATCAATAATTCCCTCCTTAAAGGAATAGTTTAATTCGTTTCTGATGTATTATATTTTTCCTGCCCCTGCTAACTACTCAAATACGCCCAGGATATCATCCTGCCGCAAAATAAGGTATTCTTCCCCGTCAATCTTGATCTCTGTTCCCGCATACTTGGAATATACTACCTTATCCCCTGCCTTAACATCCATTTGGACTTTCGATCCATCGTCCAGTATTCTTCCCGGGCCTACGGCTTTGACCTCCCCCTCCTGGGGCTTTTCCTTTGCTTTATCAGGAAGAACGATACCGGAGCTGGTCTTTTCCTCCTTTTCCAAAACCTTGATAATTACTCTGTCGCCTAGTGGCTTCAGGTTCATTTAAAACCCTCCTTGCATTAGTTTGCTGTTATTGTTAGCACTCTTTAAAAGTGAGTGCTAATGGCTCTGTAATATATTATTAATAATGGGCGGAGATAGCAAGCTATGCTAACGGTCAAATACAGGGACTATGCTAATCCCCTGCCCAAATGCGTTAACCTGCGCTGTGTCTCTCCCAATTGCTTAAAATTGCATAACATAGTAATATTATGTATTATACCCTATGTATTATACCCGCGGAAAAACAAAATATGCGGCTTAGGAAGTACCGCAATCGGTGACTGCCCCGCGCAGCAATTCGGCGGCATGGGGGATGGCCGGCAGAATGATTTCCAGGCACTCGCGGACTGCCCGGGGGCTCCCCGGCAGATTGACGATGAGGGAACTGCCCCTGATACCGCTCACAGCCCGGGAAAGCATGGCATGGGGAGTTTTTTCCATGCTCATCTTTCTCATGGCCTCGGCCAAGCCGGGTACTTCCTTGTGGATAATATCCAGGGTGGCCTCAGGTGTAAAATCCTTGGGGGCGATACCCGTCCCTCCCGTAGTGAGAATGAGGGAGGCCTGGAGCACATCGGCCAGCTTTTTCAGTTCATTTCCCAGCAGGAGGCGATCATCGGGAACGACATCGTAATAAACCACTTCCCATCCCTGTTCCCGTACTATTTCCATGATCACTTTTCCGCTCAGGTCTTCCCTTTCGCCCAGGGCGCCGCGGTCACTGGCAGTTAAAACAGCAACGCGGATCGGTATTGCGCTTTTTTGAGCATCTGACACCTTAAACACCTCTTCTGTTTTCTTAAATATTCCCGGAACGCCAGATAACCTGACCGCTTTGTTCCAGGCTATACCCGCCCATTTTCTCCACGACAGCCCTGAAGGATGCGGAGGTAACGACTTCCAGAAGTGCTGCGCACGGGGCGGAATGTAAAAAATGTTCCGGTATGGCCAGATCATAGGATTCATGGGCCAGGGGGATAAAATCGACACCCAGGGCATCGGCCGCGGCACGGATTCCCAACCCGGCGTCGGCGCTCCCGGCCGCCACGGAGGCGGCAACAGCCAGATGATTAAATTCCTCACGGTTGTAGCCCTCGATACCCTCCGGGTCCAGCCCCGCCTCCCTCAAGGAGAAGTCGAGAAAAAGGCGCGTCCCGGCTCCCTTCTGGCGGTTGATAAAAACAATGCCGGGGCGAAAAAGGTCTCTGATACCGGTTATGTTTTTGGGGTTTCCCGGGGCGACCATCAGCCCCTGCTGGCGCTGGGCCAGGTGGACAAGGGCCAGTTTAACCCCCGGCAGATAACGCTGTAAATAGGCAATGTTATAAAGACCTGTAGCCGGATCCAGCAGGTGCATCCCCGCCAGATGGGCCTCGCCCCTTTTCAGCGCCATGATCCCTCCCATGCTGCCCACGTGGGCGGAGGAAAGGGTGTAGCCTTTCCCCTCTTTTTTTAAAAAGTCAGCCAGGATATCCAGGCTCAGGTCATGGCTGCCCAGGCAAACGATGGTTTTTTCCACCTCTTCGCGGGGGCGCCACAGCTCCACCTCGATCTCCTGCCCGGCTTCCAGCCCTTCCTCATTCTGCGGGATAGCCGCCTGGCCATCAGCCCGCACCAGGGAAATACTGATTCCCGCCCCCCGGGGGAGGGGGGTGGCAATAAACTTGTCTTCCACTTTTCCCAACTTCATCCGCAAAAATTCTTCCTCTTTCAAAGAGGAAATCAGGCGCCGGGAGACAGAAGCTTTAAGCCTTTCCCGGGGCAGAGGCTTTTGTTTCCTCCAGCGCTCCAGAAGAGGCCTGACAAAAAGCTCCAGAGCCATATAGGCAGCCACGGGATATCCGGGGATTCCCACGACAGGAGTGGCCCCAATCCTGCCCAGGACGGCCGGTTT
>CAZAQM010000232.1:0-2911 GCA_964487385.1 uncultured Dethiobacter sp. | reverse complement strand
AAAGGTTTCCACAGCCCGGGTTTCACAGATCCATGCCCGTACCTTGCGCTTGATGAGGGATAAATTGCGCAAAACCGGATTTCTGGAATAGGCGGGGCGAGCACGATATGGGCAGCAGCATGCTTTGGTTTTGTATCGTCATGGGATGCTTGGGCGTTTTTTTTCTAGCTGGATGGCTTTTCCGCAGGGATCCCCCCCTGGAAAGCCTTTTCCTGCGCCTCTTGCAGTGGGAAAACCGCTCGGCGCGCACCGATACCCGGGTGATGCTCCATGAACTGCACCGCAAGGTGGAAGATCTCAGCGCCAAAATGCAGCGCATGGACGCAGAGATGCAGGATTTGCTGGCCGCAAAAAGGGAAAAAACGCCGGAAAAGACCGATGCTCCCCCTTCCATCAGCCGCTCTGGGGAAATTTATAAACTAACTGAGGAGGGGTTTTCTGCCGAGGAGATTGCCCGGCGCCTCAATATGGGGCGAGGAGAAGTGGAGCTGATCCTTTCCCTGGCGAAAAAGCCCTTTTGGGTTGTGGAACGCAGGCCGGATTTATAAATTTGCTGCCGGCCTGTAGGGTTAATTTTTCATACCGGTTGCCGATAATTATGCAGGCAACTGATTTTTATTTTAGGGAAGACAGGTGAATTTATGAGGGGGCTCTATAACGCAGCCGGTTCCATGCTGGTCAGCCAGGCCCGCTTGGAAAATATCAGCAATAACCTGGCCAATCTCAATACCCCAGGTTATAAAAGGTATGAGGTCATGCTGAGGACTTTTCCCGAGGTGCTGCTCTACCGGACGGAAAAAGCCGGTGCAGCCGGTGGTATTCCCCGGGGGCCCATGGGCATTGCCGCAGAAAATATTGCCGTCGAGGAAACGGTTTGCATCCATCTCCCCGGTGCGCCGAGGCTAACGGAAAGGCCTTTGGATATCGCCCTGCAGGAACCGGGTTTTTTTGTTGTCGATACTCCCACCGGGCCTGCCTATACCAGAGATGGGCACCTGCAGCTCAGTGCAGACGGTACACTGATCAACTCTCAGGGCTTTCCGATCATGGGAGAAGAGGGGCCCATTACACTGGGCATGGAAAATCCGGAGATCGGCCGATCCGGGCACATTTTTCAGGAGGGCCGGCCGGTGGATCGAATTCGCGTCGTGACCTTCGATAGTTATGAGCGTTTGCAGAAAGATGGCTACAACCTTTTTAGGGCCGGGGAGGGCATGGTTCCCCGTGCGGTAAACGCGGAAACGGTTTTCCAGGGTTATCTGGAAGAATCCAACGCCGATCTATCCAGGCAGATGACCGATCTGGTCAAGGTGCGGCGCTGCTATGAGGCAGCCCAGAAAATATCCCAGGTTTATGATCGCCTGCTTTCCAGGGCAGCCAACGATCTGGGCAGCCTGGGTTAGATCGGGATTAGCTATGACAAAGGGGGCAGGCAAATAGATGCTTAAATCGATTGGGCAGTGCTATACGGGGATCCGCGCCCACCAGCAGTTGCTGGATGTTACCGCTCATAATATCGCCAATGTCAATACTGTTGGCTTTAAAGAAAAGCAGGTTTCCTTTCAGGAGCTGACCTACCGGGCCATGGCCGAGAGGCGGCTGCCCAGAGCAGGCAACCCCTCGCTGCCTCCCCAGAGCGGCAGGGGGGCGGTTGTTTCCAGCACCGTTTCGTTCAATGGGCAGGGCAGCCCGGCTTATACGGGGAGAAATCTGGATCTGGCCATCCTGGGGGAAGGTTTTTTCCGCGTCCTCCGCCCGGATGGGAGCTATGCCTATACCCGCAGCGGCAGTTTTTCTTTAGACCTGGAGGGCAACCTGACCCTCCCGGGGGGAATCCGGCTGGATCCCCAGCTTAATCTAAAGGGAAGGGAAAAGGAGATAGATTTTTTAAATCTTTGCATTACCCCGGAGGGGACTATCTTTACCTTCACCTATGCGGACAGGGAAGAGGAACCCTCCTTAGCGGAAGGCGGGGAAGCGCTTCCCGCCGGGGCGGTAAAGCTGGGCGAAATCACCCTTTACCGCTTTATTAATCCGGAAAGCCTTTCCCCTATTGGCGACAATCTTCTTTTTCCCTCGGAAGCTAGCGGGCCTCCAGTGGCGGGCAGCCCCGGGGAGATGGGCTTTGGCGCCCTGAAACAGAGTTATGTGGAAAATTCCAACGTGAATCTTGCCGCACAGATGACCTCGCTCATCAGGGGGCAAAGGGCGCTGCAGTCGTCTTCCCGCACCCTCACCACGGCGGATGAGCTCTGGGCCCTCACCCTGAACATTCAATCATAAGACAGGAAAATAATGTGTCATCGGTACCCTGTTTTCATATACCTGGTTAAATGACCGGGTTTATTTTTTAACTATATTTCCAGTTGTTTCTTTTGGATCAGGAAGATATATGTTAATATAGTAGTAATCTTTTGCAGATAGGAGGTGGGAATCCTGGGCAAAGATATCCTCTCCCAATCAGAGATCGACTCCTTGATCAATGCACTGAGCAGCGGGAGGATTTCCGAAGTGGAAAAAGAGGAAGCCGATGTGGCAAAATATCGTGATTATGACTTTCGCCGTCCGAGCAAATTTTCCAAGGAACAGATCCGCACTCTGCAGTTCCTTCACGAAAACTATGCGCGCAGCCTGACCAATTTTCTGGCTGCTTATCTCAGGGTACCGGTACAGATTCAGTTTGCCTCGGTGAGCCAGGTTACTTATGAAGAATTTGTCTTCTCCCTTCCCGTTCCCACCTTGGTTACCGTCTTTAAAATGAGCGAGGAAATGGGGAGCTCCATGCTGGAGACCAACCCTTCCTTTGTTTTCCCCATCATCGATATCGTCTTTGGCGGGGAGGGTCAGGTTCCCAAATATCTGCGTGAATTTACGGATATCGAAGTAACCGTTATGAGGCAGATTAACTCCC
>CAZAQM010000231.1:0-2956 GCA_964487385.1 uncultured Dethiobacter sp. | reverse complement strand
TGCGCTGCTGGAAATGCGGGGTATTTTGCCTTTAAAAGGTAGGAGTATCATTCCTCGAAGAGCCACCTTTCCCAATTTCTGCACAAATAACCTTCAGCAGAACACGCGTCCTGCCATCTTTTTTTATTCTACTCCCCACTTGTCATTCCCTTTTTGCAGGAAATTATTTTAAAGAAGAGAACTAAGTTTTGAGGTGCTATGCTCATGGGGAAAAAGGGTTTTTTCATATCTTCCGCCATGTCAGGAGGTTTGCTTCCTGCATGAGGATGTGCGGGAATATCTTCACCTGATCGCTGCCGGCAGGATTTTTGCCCGGATGCAGGGATTGAAAAAGATCCAAAGGTAGTAAAACAAGGGGTGAAAATTTATTGTTTAAGGGTTTTGAACAATATTTAAAAGACTTTACCCTCGGGGAGGAATCTGCTCCCGGTTCCGGGGGCAAAAAAACACGCATTGAAAATGTCCTCATCGATGGGCAGAGGGTTAAATATTATATCAATGAATTTTGGACTGCCGGGCAGCGAAAAGCTTCTGCTCTCCATGAAATTTCCTACAGGGCCTGTTTTAAACCCCAGCTGCCCCGTTTTTTTATCGGGTGGCTGACCCGCAAAGGCGATCTGGTCTATGATCCTTTCATGGGCAGGGGCACCACTGTGCTGGAATCAGCTATTTTGGACAGGAGGGCTGCCGGGAACGATATCAATCCCTTAAGCCGCATCCTGGCCGAACCGCGCCTGAACATCCCGGGATATGAGGATATTGCCGCAAGGATTGCCGGCCTACCGCTTGACGGGGATGCCCGGGCCCGGATGGATCTTTCCATGTTTTATCACCGCTGCACAGAAGGGGAGATCGTTTCTTTGCGCCGTTATCTGGACAGCAGGAGGAAAGGCGGGGAGGAGGACGGGATCGATCGCTGGATCCGCATGGTGGCCACCAACAGGCTGACCGGGCATTCGCCGGGGTTCTTTTCGGTTTACACCTTGCCCCCCAACCAGGCAGTTTCCCCCCAAAGGCAAATAAAAATAAATGCCCGAAGGAATCAGCAGCCCGAATACCGCAATATCAGGAACCTCATTTTAAAAAAAACCCGGGCTTTGCTCAAGGGTCTTACAGAGGAAAAAAGAAAGACGATTAACGATCGGGGCAGGGGGGCTCTTTTCCTCAGCCGGGACGCCGGATCCACCGATGAAATACAGGCGGGGAGCGTCATGCTGACCGTCACATCCCCCCCTTTTTTGGATGTCGTTCAGTATTCCTCCGATAATTGGCTAAGGTGCTGGTTTAACGGAATCGATGATCACAATATTGCCAGACAGATTACCATGACCCGCAATACCGGGCAGTGGGCCGGCGTGATGCAGAATGTTTTCCGGGAACTTTACCGCATTACCGGCAAGGGGGGCTGGGTGGCCTTCGAGATCGGCGAAGTAAAAGGCGGGCGTATCAAGCTGGAGGAGCATATCCTCCCCCTGGGGATAAGGACGGGATTTTGCTGTCTTGGCGTCGTTATCAACGAGCAGCGGTTTACCAAGACCTCTAATATCTGGGGGGTCAGCAATAATGCCAAGGGAACGAACACCAACCGCATTACGTTATTTTATAAGGAATGATTCTACTGCTCACAACAAAGCAAATTTCCTTTCCTGCAGCAGAACGTACTTTATGGCGGTAAATCTGGGGTTAATGTTTGCCCTTGCGGGGGGGGCAGGAAGGGAACTTTTACTCTTCCTTAAACGTTACTAGTGTAGCAAAGGATATTCAGCAGAAAAGGCGGGATAAAAAAGTGCCGGATAAAAGAGGAAAGAAAAGGTTTTTTCCAACTATTGCTTATCTGTTCGTTTTCATCTTGACCCTGGCATGGATAGCCGGGTGCGCCTCCTCAAGCCCCAGGGAGGACCAGGCGGCCATGAGCGGGGGGGGCGCCTGGCCGGCCGAATCTCCGGAAATGTCCATGGATATGGCTGCTCCGGAATTTACGGGCCTGGAAGTACGATCCGAAGTTAAGTCCATTGCTTACAACGAAGAGGCTTCCGCCCCGTACGCTGCTGCCGGGACTGCAGCCGAGGCCGGCAGCCAAAGACGCTATATGGTGCAGCGCTCCTACCTTACCCTGGAAATTGCCGATCTGGAAGAGGCAGCCGAAACGATTAAGGTTGGCGTGGAGCAGATCGGCGGCTATCTTGCCTCCCGCAATTTCTACGATCTGGGCCGGGAACGCCGCCGGGGGGAGATTTCCCTGCGGGTACCGGCAGAAAAATATTCCCAGGTCATGCTCTGGCTGCAGGAACAAGGCGAGGTGCGAAACCTGGAGGAATCTGCCGAAGATGTGACCAGGCAATACATCGATCTGGAGGCCCGCATCGGCAATCTGGCCGCCCAAGAACAAAGGATCCGGGAGCTGCTGGAAAAGGCCAGGGATATCGAGGATATCCTGCAGATCGAAAAGGAACTGACGAGGATCCGCGGCGATCTGGAATCGATGCAGGGTGAGTTTAAATATCTGCGGGAAAGGGTTACCTTTTCCTCCATCGATATTTCCCTGGTGGAAAAGGATCCCCGGGAATCGGCAGTGACCGGTGAATTCGATACTTTCGGCAAGGAGCTTTCCAAACGCTTTGCCCTCAATACCAACCGGGCCATCAAAGGCCTGACCGGACTGGCGCTTTCCTTCCTCAGCTCGCTGCCTCTGCTCATACCCCTTGCGGCCGCAGTGCTGATCCTGTGGAAATTGGCCCTGATCATCAGTAGAAAAGGCAGAAAGCAACAACTTTCGGTAAAGGGAAAAACAAAGGCTGATGCCCCGAAAGACATCGATACCGAACTTTGAGCCAAAATAAGGGGAGTGCCCCGGAGGGCGCCCCCTTTTGCCCCGTTAAATACTTAGTATTTTACCAAATTGCAGAAAGAAAAGGATGACCATGATTATGGCCAGCATGGACATTATCAGCAGGAC
>CAZAQM010000230.1:0-3009 GCA_964487385.1 uncultured Dethiobacter sp. | reverse complement strand
TTTGTCAATGAATATGCCTTGCTCGTCAACGACGAAATTTATACAGCGGACTGGCTGGGCTCCCGCACAACAACAGATTACGAGGAAGCAGGCATTACTGAAGAGGTATTAGCTGATTATCTAAATAAAATTAATTTTATTGTCTTTGAAGACGAATTCCGATCTATAAAAGGTACATTAAGGAAGTCAAATAAATCAATCTCTCCGGCATCTCATGATGCCAGAGGAGATTATTCAAAACTGGAGCTGCTTGCGCCCTTTCGCTATGAATATTACGGACTAGATGAATTTTTGTACGATCTTGTAGACCGTGAAAAATTGACTGAATGGATGGATCAGTTCGTTTACCAGTATAACTACAGAAGTTTTCGTCCTGTATCCGAATGTACGGCAATTAATCTGGTTAAGGAACTCAATGTGTCGAAAGAAGATTTTAGTAAAGCAAATAACGGGTTGGTTTACACACCGGAGCAAGTTGATGCTATCTATTCCGGAAACCAAAAGCAGGTCAATAAAGCCTTTGTAAATGAATATGCCTTGCTTGTCAATGACAATATTTATACAGCTGAATGGCTTGCTTCCCATGAAATTCAGGATTATGAAAAAGAGGGTATAACAGAGGAAGTGTTAACCGAATATCTTAACAAGATAACTATTCCTCAACTCAGCAAAGAATTTGGAAACATAAAAGACAAGCAAAGAAATAAATAAAAAAGTGTGGATAAGGGATGCGTCCGCTTTATTCTGCAAAATCATGCCGAAAGAGCTCAACAGCAATCTGCCCGAACTACTTTTTTTCAGTGTTTTTTTCAGAGAAATCTTTCCTGCCATAGAAATATTATTCTGGACTTTGAGGGAAGATGAACATCTGCAAAACCGGCGCGGGATAGCGAAAGAAAGCAGAAAAAAGCGAATAAAAAAGCCCACAATGACCTTTTTTCCGGCTACGATAGATCCATGGGCAGCCTATGGCAATCTTATGACTGCCATAGACCACTTTTTGAACCTATCGCAACCTTGTATCGACCGGTATAAATCCCTTTGGAAGCCAATAACCGCTCTTTGGGCCGTTATCGACCTCTATATCCTCAAATTGTGTAGAAACACAGGCAGAATATTTTTTTTTAAAGGAACCTATACCGATCTTAGCTCGACCATGTTATATCCTTTTTTGACCCTGAAATGATCTTCATTGACCATTCCAAAGCCATGAAGAACATAACATGATCTTCCCGCCGGCTAATACCCGGCCTTTTTTGACCCGATATTAACCTTTGGCCGATTACGGTAAAGCCTTTTTAGACCTTACCGCAATCTTGGCGTGGTCATTGCGGACCTCTTTACGCCGTTATCATGCCCGGAAGAGTGCTTTTTATTAATGGTAAAAGCAGGATAAAAAGCTTTTTCGTTTTCAAGACATTTTTTTTTAATTATTTTTAAAAAATTAGCAGGAATTTTAAAACCTCTATAGAATAGTTTTAATATTACAAATTAGTCAAAACCTAACCTCCTACAAATATCTTAAAACAGGGAAAAACTCCCTGTTTCTTTTTTTTATTCGAATTGGAGGGGAAGGCACACTTTATCCACCTCGCTGCCATCTTTGGGACTGCTCCAGAAGACCTCCAGTATAGCCTTCGACCCTGCAGGAGGGGTCTTTTCCATGAGCGCGGTGAACTCGCCTCTTCCCGGCGCCCCTTCTGTAGCTGTGGCAAAGGTTTCCTCCAGGACCTTGCCATCGCCGGAGAGCAGGCGGAGATTGACCGTGGCCTCGAAGACCCGGGCGCTGCCCTTTACGCGTAAAGGCGCGGAAACCTTCTGGTTGGGGACGGGTTCTTCCACCCAGATAGCCGGCTCGTGGACACTGGACAGGTTCCGGACAAAAGGCTGCTGCTCCAGGCCGACATGACCCCACCAGTCCCTGGCCCGTTCATCCAAGCCTCCTTCCACCTCAAAGGCTATCCGCTCGATTTCAGCAAATTCGGTAAGGGTGTTGACGATGCTCTGGATCCCCAGCGCCTCTCCATCCGCCCCCACATTGGCATGAAGGACTTCCTTGGAAAAATTGACGGTGGCAGTCTTATCCTCCACCGAGACTTCCCTTATCTGTGTCTCCCGCGGGAGAACAGTAAATGCTCCTCCTGTTTGGGGTTTCCCGCGGATGAGCTCGCCCAGCGCCGCTTCATAAAGCTGGGAATGTTGAGAAGGCGTTTTAACCTCATGAACTTCCCGCACCAGGTACATTTCGCCTCCGGCATCCTTCACGTAGTAGACGGCAACACCCATTGTGGCAGCCTCCTCCGGGGGAGGCTGGGTGTCGGGGTTTTTACCGGCCGTCCCGCAACCCACCATAAAAAGCATTGCGGCAAAGAGAAGAGCCCCTGCAAAAAAACGTTTCATTAAAGAAGATCCCTCCAATTTATGGCCAAATTCATATCCCGGTATAATTATGTCATAAAAAGTAAAACTAAGCAAAGGTAAAAGGAGGCGATTTAGAATAGATGACCATCGGTAAAAGTTTGAAAACCACGCTTTCCAGCCTGAAAAGCGTTCAGGCCGATCTGGAATCTTTTGCCCTGGAAACAGAAAATCCTGCGGCAAAAGATATGTTTAACCAGTTTGCCAACCAGGCCAAGACAATGGCTGAGGGACTGCAAAGCAGGGTCATGGAGATCGAAAATCAGGAACCCCAGTACAAAAACACTTAAAGGCAGGTAAGGCTTTCCTAAAAGGACCGGCTGCGCCCAGGCAGACATCCCTGGTGGGCACGCCGGTTTTTTTATGCCAAGCAAAAAGCAAAACTCTTGTTGACAGACATATTGCAATAGTGTATTATCCAACTATAACACCATCGGCGGAGGGAGGGATGGCCTTGTGGAATTCGATACACGTACACCTATTTACCTGCAAATCATGGAAATGATAAAAAAAAGGATCATTTCCGGGCAACTTGGGCCGGAGGAAAAAATGCCCTCGGTGAGAACGCTGGCGGGCGAATTAAAGGTGAAT
>CAZAQM010000229.1:0-3040 GCA_964487385.1 uncultured Dethiobacter sp. | reverse complement strand
ACGCAGGCCTCCGGAGCCTGAAGTCGGGGTTCGAATCCCTGCGGGCGTACCATTTAAACATAAATACAACACTATACATGCACCTGTAGCTCAGGGGATAGAGCACCGGATTCCTAATCCGGGTGTCGCAGGTTCGATTCCTGCCAGGTGTACCAGCTTAGAGGCGATGACCACGGCATTCTAAAAACCGTGGCCATCGCTGTTTTATATCAAAACTGCAAAGTTCTGCCGAAAGTTCTGCCGGGGTAAATGATTGCTATTTTGATTGTATATATGGTTCATGACCCATCCCCAGCACTATCATTACCAAAACCCTTGTAGATTCTAAGTTAACAGCATGCAGCTAAATGCAAACCTCTTATTTATCCAAATTCCCATATTGTGAACCCAAGTTTTATTCCATTAATACTAAATCATTTTGCATCACCTTTCTCCAATTGGTATAATCCTATGCACCAGATTTGTCACCTTCCGTGTTAATTTCCATCTCATTTTCTGCACGGAGGTATTTATCAAATCGAAAGAAATCTGTATCCACGTATCGATGAAATTTCTGATCAAGGAAAATATTGTTTTCAATAAAATTCCCGCTTTCGATAAAACTACTCGTGTAAGAAGACCTATGTATTGCGAGATTTGGCAAAAAAGTAAATTCCCCCATATTTACAGGCCTATGAATCCTTATTTTTTTATAGATTTCTGAGTAATTCTCCGAATCGTTATATTTGACTGTAAGGACTAAGTTCATACAATGGGGAAACGGATTGGCATCCAATGGTATTTTTTTGGATACATATCCAATACCATCAATGGCCTTTGATTGTATAGCTAACATTAATAACTGCGAAATGATATATTCCGGCCTGAATATCCTTTTATTGCCATCACCATTTTTTACGCGGAATGAAGTCGCGCAAACTAATGGCCAAAGGAGTATTAACCCCAGGAGAAATTCTTCCATATTTTTGTTTCCATTTTCCTGATTAGCAATACTACAGATAAGTGACCACGTACAATATAAGTTTAAAATTTTAAAACATCTGTCCAGTTCGAAAGCTGCCACATTAAAATTATCGCGGGCGGGTTTTCCAAGCTCCAACCAACATATGTATGGGGTTGTACCTAAATACAAACACGGTATACCAGCGAGGCTGAATCTTTGCGAATAAATTTTATACCTATCATCAAATGGCAAATGAAACATATCTGTGGCTGAATAGTTTGTTATTCCTTCAGATAGTCTTGCTTTAAAAAAGACAAGTGGTTTATCGTTGCACTGCAACTTGTATGGATCGTCGTCATCAAGGCATGGAACAAACCTTTTAAAGGCAAATGAATTGTCAAGTATTGAAACAGATAGGGGGTACTCTAGATAAATTTCAAGGATCTTCTCCACCCTCTTTATTGCTTCGGAAATCTTTCCATCATAATATAGGTCTACAATACCTTTATAATTCCTATTTTCACCAATTAAAAGTTTGCCTATTAATTTTACAACTGCAAGAGCATGATCAGGTAGGGATACCGTAGATATTTTTCTAATAAAGTAATTAATCATATCATTTAATTCATTTTTATATCGTTTATCGTGATTGATTTCCTTTGGTAGAAAAAGTTTATCATCTTCTTTAATATTACTATACCAGTACAACAAAAACCCCCCTATGCTATCTTTTTATCACTGAATGTTCTTAACCTAAACTAGGATAATAGATAAAATTACGCTTACTATCGCCCTAAATGATTAGGATACCAACATATCTTGAATGGTGAAACCATTTCTAATAATCTATTATTTCAATATGAATCTACATTATCCTTCAATGGCTATTAATCTTGTGGCCACCGGGCACTGTAGCCGGCGGTTGTGCGGCCACTGTGCCTATGTGCGGTTAACCTGCTAATACTATCATAAATAGAGCGGTGCTGTAGCCCGCCGCTTTTTACGGGCGGGCGGAAGCTCTGCGACTGAAAAGACATTCACTGGCTGATAGGTACCCGGCTTACAGAAAAGAAATACTAACGAAGAATGAAATAAATGCCGATTATTAATGTGTTAATATCTACGACTGCGAGGATCAGGCGGTGGTGAGGGTGCTGTGCCCTGCGCTCTTTTTTAGGCAGGGCGGAGCGTCCCTGCCCCGCCGACCGTAAGTCTTAACCCGCTGCCGGGACGGGCCTCCCCCTTTGGGGGGCGGGGGGGATGATAAAAGGGCGGCTGACGTCGGAGAATATTCGTTATGTAAGAATGAAGGCTTAATTAAAGATAAAACGAAGTTTTATAACCTTAGTCTGCATGATTACATAACTCAATGTTCTCGGATGGCAGCCGCCCTACCGCTTGAGTCTTTGGGGGCTAACGATGGCGATGTTGCTGTCTGCGCGATGCGGCGGTAAAAGATGCCGGGCACGGGTGCCTTGGAGGCTTGGATATTTAGTGGCGAAGCCAGCTAATCCCTCTGTTGCCTTTTGCTGAATGCCTTTGGTGACTAGTCTTTGAGCTGGCGAGGATGACGATAACTAAAAGCGCACTGTGGCAAGGCAGGACAGGGATCTTTTTCTTTTCCCTGCTGGCCACGGTGCGCCGAGTGAGCAAAGCACTTATGGCGGTGGTTGTGCGCCATTAGGTGCAAGCGGTTGTCGGGGCTTGCGATGGCAGGAGAGGCTTTGAGGACGACAGATATATCTGCGCTATGCGGAGAAGAGGGATATCGGGCACGGTAGGAGCCCCGGGCACGGATGCAGATAGAGCACGGTGGCAAGGCAGGACAGGAATCTTTTCGTTTCCCTGCCGGCCTCGGTGCGCCGATTGAGCGAAGCACTTGCGGCTGTGGTTGTGCGCCACAGGTGCGAGCGGTTGGTCCCAGATAGCGAGGACGACGGGGCTCCCTTCTTCCACCAGTGAAAACATCTTATGAAAGGAACATTAATCAGTTTTGATTCCGCATTTGCCTTATCGAAATGGACACCCAGGATGGCTACCGTTAAGCAGTTTGTATTTGTCAACCGAAAATTCCCCCATATTTTAACCGAAAACTCC
>CAZAQM010000228.1:0-3051 GCA_964487385.1 uncultured Dethiobacter sp. | reverse complement strand
TTTCCTCCCCGTCGATGATGGGCCTATGTTTGAAAAGCAGGCTTTTCCCGTCGACGGCGATGTGCAGGTTTACATTATCATAGATGGCGGGCAGAAAAAAATCATCCCGGATGATCTCCTTATAAGTTTCCAGGATCTCATCCTTGCGGCTGACGGAATAGTCCCGGATGCGCCTCCCTGCAGGAGCTGTTTCCAAAATATTGGCATCGAAATAGTAGATTGCTTTGACCCGGGGGTTTTCATCCCTGATGCCCTCATACATGCGCCGGATCATCTCCCGGGCGAAATCCGCATGATCCTGTTCATCGGCAACAGTATAGTTGACGGCAGCCCACTCGGAAATGTGGATGGGCTTGCGTCCGCTGAAATTCTCATAAATAAACTCCATCAGTTCGAGGGGATCCCAGACCAGGGAAGGGGTTTCCGGGTTGGCATTGTAATAGAGAACGCTGTAAACATTTACCCCCACCCAGTCCACATACTCATCCCCGGGATAGTAATCGAGGATGTTGTGCTGGGGATTGGTGAAAACGGTCCAAACCATGGCCACGTTGGGAGCTTCCTCCTTCATCACCTTATCGACCAGCCTCCATTTTTCTATGTATTGCTCAGTATCGCCGCTGTAGGCGCACCAATCCCCGTTCATTTCCGAAGCAAAACGCAGAAAGATGGGCGCCCCCAGCTCCCCTGCCCGGCGGGCAAATTGCCGCAGGTACTCGTTATCCTGAACCTCTTCCAGGCCTTTGTTGGGCTCCCAGGCAATCTGCGGCACCGCACCGGCGGAGATGACTTCCTCCACCCATTTATCGGGAAAAGGTTGTCCATAGCTGGCATAGCGGAAAAAAGAGGCATGTTCCTTTCCCGTTCTCTCATTGAAGGCATGCATATCCCGCTTAATCCAGTAGGACTGGTCTATGTAAGCCCCCAGATAGGTCCCCTTGAGCGGTTCATACTTGGCATTGGTATAGCCAATGAGATCCTCCTGTGTCAGCGCGGCAGCAGTGGAGGAAGATATTAAAATGCCCAAAAAAGCCGCTATAACTACCAAGGGAAAAGGCCTGCCAAAATATGCTTTAAGTTGACTTTTCAAATGGTTTACCATAAATCTGCCTCCTCGCCATGCTCCCGAATGATGGGGCAAGCAAAAAAAGGCTGCTTTTGCCTTTTTGCTACTAGGACGCTCCAACTTGGAAAAAGTTCCGTTAATAGCACCTTTATGATAAAATGTTAAATATACTACCTTTTATGAACAGAAACGGGATGATATCGTGATCGAGAAAGTTTTTCCGGGAGTTTTCCGCATCGAGCTGCCCATGCCGGGCAGTCCCCTGCAGACAGTTAATTCCTACCTGCTGAGAGGAAGGGAACGCAACCTGCTCATCGATTCGGGAATGGACCAGGATGAATGCCGGGCAGCTTTAACCGGGGCTTTACGTGAATTAGATGTGGATATGGAGCAAACCGATTTTTTTATCACGCACCTTCACGAGGATCACTTCGGCTTGGCCCCCCATCTGGCTTCGGGCAAATCCAGGATTTATCTGAACTTCCCTGAAACGGCCTTTTGGGCTGAACCCAAAAGATGGGGCACAGGTTTTAACCATGGTAAAAGAAATGGTTTTCCCGCCGGCGAACTGGAGAAGTTTTTTAAAAAAACGCCCGGGTTTTTAAAAAGGCTCCCCATCGCCGAAATGGCCAAGGCGGTGCAGTTTTATAGGAAGCATGCCCCCTCGAAGGGGATACGCCTGCAGATTATCGGTGATGGTGAAAGATTAAATGTCGGGGACTATGCCTTGAGATGCCTGTTCACGCCCGGGCATTCCAGCGGACATATTTGTCTCTATGAACCGCATAAAAAAATGCTTTTTTCCGGGGATCATATCCTGGAAACGATCACCCCGGCCATTTTTCTCTGGTCCGGGGAAAACTGGAACCCCCTCCATGAATATTTAAAGAGCCTCGACAGGGTGCTCGAACTAAAGATCGATACCGTTCTGCCGGGCCACCGGGGCATTTTCCGGGACTGCCGGGCCAGGGTTAATGAGATAAAAAAACACCACTCCATCAGGGAGGGGGAGATTGCCTCCGTATTGGATGGCAACGGCAAAAATGCCTATGAAATTGCTTCCCGGGTAAGCTGGAACGTACCCCTTCCCTGGGAACAGTTTTCGGTGGAGCTAAGGTGGATGGCCCTGGCTGAAACGCTGGCACATTTAAAATATATGGAACAAAAGGGAAAGATAAAAATAAATTTTGAGGATAATAGCCAGGACCTTTATTATCCTCAAAGCGATGCAGAAACAGGCTAACTATTGCTCGCAGGCACCTAACCAAGATATTGCAGGGCAAGCCTTTCCAGGAAGGTTGCCATAAAACGCAGGCTGGCCACATCTATCCGCTCATTTTTACCGTGGACCGTGTTCCAGAGCTCCCGGTCAAAGCCCTCGGCCATAGGCCCGATACCATAGGAAGGAATCCCTGCTTCACGAAGAAAACGCGAATCCGTTGCCCCGGTGGAAATACAGGGCAGGCAGATCACCCCTTCGCCGGCCACATCCCGGGTAGCCCCGACGATAGTCCGGTAATGCCCGGTTTGGGAGGAGGAGAAGGTAGGAGGGTGGTAGTTGGGTACATCGATGCTGATCTCTTCTCCGATGTGCCGCCTGAGCCTTTCCAGGACGTAGCGCTGATCCTGCCCGGGAAGTATGCGTATATCGATGTTGGAGATGCATCTGTCCGGAACGACGTTCGTCTTGCTCCCTCCCTGCACCTCATTGGCAGAAATGGTCATTCGCGTCATAGCCCGCAGCGTCTCGGCAAAACTCTTGTTTTCAAAATAGCCTAGAACGGAATCCACGTTATGTTCGTCGATCTTACTTTCTGATCCTTGAATCCGGGCCAGTTCCTGAAGCATATATTTTACTTCCGGGATAAGGATAACCTGCGGCTGGTATTCGGCCAGGGCATTTAAAGCGCGGACCATCTTTATGACGGCATTATCCCCCAAGGTGGGAATGGAACCATGACAGGAAACACCCTCCGCCTGCAGCC
>CAZAQM010000227.1:0-3155 GCA_964487385.1 uncultured Dethiobacter sp. | reverse complement strand
CAAAATCGTGCGGGCGCAAGCCCATGTGGGTTCGATTCCCACCTTCGGCACCAAGTTCATCAAGGCTCTGAAGGAAACCTTCAGGCCTTTTCTTTTTCCAGCTCCATGTTGTCACCCTCATACTTATGCGTCGGGAACACGCTCAAGATAGCCTTTGTCAAGGATACCTTTGAACTGTAATCCAGGTGTGTAGATGTTCGACGTTGTGCCGGAAACAATATTTCACCTATATCTTTTTCCTTCACATAGGTCACGAACTCATTCAAATTATACTTGTAGGAAATCACAAAATCACTCCTATTGTATAACTGTAACAGTCCGTCAATATTCACTTCTTCCGGTGAACCTCATCGTGGCAAATGGTGCATAGTGTAATTAAATTTTCTTCGGTGTTTTCTCCACCTTTAACATGTTCCTTTACATGATGGAGTTCCAGATGTCTTGGATCCGATTTATTCCATAAAGTTTTATCCCAGGCGCACTGCACACATTTATAACCGTCTCTTCTCAACACCCGTCCTCTGACGTAGTCGGATATTTTACGGTCGTGTTCGGGGCTTTGACGGAGAGATTCTAAAAGGTAGGCTCCGACCGGAAGCTCGGTGTCTCCAGTGTTCTTTGTTATTATCGGCCAGCCGTATTCCGTTCTAAGTTCTCTCACTCGCCTGGCCCATTCCGTTTTATCATCGGCGACGTAACGAAGTTCTTCTCCGGTAACCGGCATACCGACATGGTGTTTTAGATAGCGAAGGATCTTGTTTCTCACGGAGTCTTTGCTTTTTCGGATGTCGTTGGCCACATTCCAACGGTAAGCGGCATTAGTATCTTGTGTTTGCGATATTAAAATATATTCATTCGGCTTTATATCTTCAGCCTTGAAATTTTCTATGCTGAATTCACCTTCCTGCGACATTTCTTTGGCCGTCAACCCGCTTATAATCGACCAGCCGAATTGAACTCTTAATTCCCTGACCCGCCTTGCATACTCCTGAATTCCGGAAATGATGAAAAGCTCGTCGCCGTTGATAACGGTTAGGGGATACTTGTGAAAATAATGTAGGATTCTTTGGCGAGCACTGGTCGAACCTTCATTATTCGAAACGGACAGAGAGATACCGAGCGCCCGGAACCTGCCCAAGACCTGAACCAAGGAAAGTACCCTCGGCCTTAGCTCTTCTTTTTCTAATTCCGCTTCAAAATTCGATATCAACGTCTGAAGCTCTTTTCTGATCGATTCCGGGTCGGCTTTTGCCAAAACATCACTCTCCTTTACGACTCCAGAAAGCTTTTTATTTTGTCCAAAAGGCTGTCGGGCTTGCGAAGTTCGCACTGCCAAACTGTAAGGACACGCCAACCCTGGGATTGTAAAATTTGTAGATTGTTTTGGTCACGGACAATGTTGGCGTCGAGTTTTTTGTTCCAAAACTCCGTATTGGTCGTAGGTCTGGAGGAACGTTTGCAATTTTCGTGGCCGTGCCAAAAGCAACCGTGCACAAAGATAATTTTTTTATGCCTTCTTAGGACGATATCCGGTTTTCCCGGCAATTTGGAGTTGTACTTTCTAAACCGATAGCCTAATCTATGCACCATAGAGCAGACTGCGATTTCCGGTGTCGTCCCTTTACCGTGAACCCTGGACATTATCCAACTTCGTTTATTTTTGTCGAAGACATCCATGAGTGTTCTTCTTCCTGTGTAAGCAGGACATAGACAATATCGGCGATTCTGGCGGCCAGCAACGGGGGCACCGCATTGCCGATTTGTTTGGCAACCTCGATTTTGGTTCCGCTAAAGATAAATGAGTCGGGAAAGCTTTGCAGGCGTGCGGCTTCCCGATGAGTGATCGGCCTGTGCTGCTCCGGATGTAAATAGCGCCCTTTTTCAGGTTTATAGAATTCGGTACGAATAGTGAATGCCGGTCTATCCCACCAGAGTCGGCCGAATAAGTCCGTCCCGCCGCTTTTTTTTCTGATCCAGCAATCCGGCGTAAGTTCGGGGGCGATGCGCTGTAAATCAAAGCGATTCATGCCTTCTTCGGGAATCGCTTTATATCTTTGTACGCTGAGCGGCGTGGGAGACCGGCCGAAATGTAAGTCTAAAGGAGGAGGAATATTCCTAATGCTTTTCCCTTCAGGCCGGGGCAAATCGGAGATTGCATCTCTAACATTTCTCCATCGTTGCGGCGACTGTAAATAAAAACCGTTCTGCAATGATACACCGATTTCTTGCTGCAGCCCGTTGTCGGGATTGAAGTGAGTCTTTCTAGGAGGAAATATCACCGAAGGATCTATTTTCGAACCAATGATTACCGCTCTGGTACGGGTCTGGGGGACTCCGTAATCTGCGGCGCACAGTTTGCCCGAAATCACTTTATAACTCATTTTTTCCGCTGCGCGAACAATCTCACTGTGTTCATGCGACCCCAGCAATTGCGGTACATTTTCAATAACAAATACCTTGGCGTCGCATTCTTTGACTATATCGAGATACGGACGCCACAACTGGTTGCGCGGGTCGCCTTTTCTGTTTTTATTCAGCAGGCTAAAGCCCTGACAGGGCGGACCGCCGATAACCACATCCGCTTTGGGGATTTCAATCTGCGAATTAGCAAGGATATCGTTAATGTCACCCAATACACAGTGGTCACCGAAATTTAAGTTGTATGTATCAACACAATACTTGTTGAAATCATTGGCCCAGACAGGTTTAAAATTATGTCCGAACAATCGGGTAAAACCGAGGGTCATCCCCCCTGCTCCGCTGAATAAGTCAACAAGCGTAAACCGGCGGCACTGGGACACGGGTTCATTGGATGATCGCGCCCGGTAAGTTATCTCATCTTCTTTGATTAACTGAGCTTCGTATTCATTTTTTTTTCGGTATTTTTTCATGTTAAAATAACCCTCAAGGACCGGCATATGGTGACATCCTTTCTACTCTACATTTCAATAGTTGATTATGAATTCCTGCATTATGTCGAGGCTTATCCTAATCAAATTATACCAAACATTTGTTCGATTAACAAATTAAGTTGTTTCTCGGATTGTGAATTCTTTGAGGCAGGTGGTTGAGAGCTGACCTTTGGTGCGTTTCGGCGAAAGGCCCTCTGTATCTCCGCGGTGCTTCTCTTCAAATAGTGGTAAGTTATATTCCCC
>CAZAQM010000226.1:0-3175 GCA_964487385.1 uncultured Dethiobacter sp. | reverse complement strand
CATCATTTTCAATAACATTTTCTTCTATTATTGTTTGTTCATTTATAAAAGATCGAGCAGATAGTTGTGTACCGTTTTCAGAAGCCTCTATTGCTATTATCGAATCAACATCGTTAATAACATTCTCTTCTGAAACTGGCTGGCAGCCAGTCAGTGGAAATAATCCGAGCAATATGCTAATTAATAATATTAATCTTCTTTTCACCTTCAACCATCCTTTAAATCTAAATCCGAGATTTTGCCGGTAAAGTCAACAAACGGAAAATATTTTTCCGGATTAATAGCTTCATAAGGCCCAACTCCTGTGTTCTGCCCGTTATTATTTATATCAAAGTGCAAATGGGTCCCTGCCCTTGGATTCCCGGTAGTCGGCAGCGGATCGACACGTCCGGTATTTCCTGTATACCCGATGATTGTTCCCACGGCGATAAATTGTCCTGGTGATACTAGGGGGGGGTTCCTTCAAGTGCAGATACCTGGCACGCAATTTCTTGTTGGTTAGCAGATCTACTGAATTTGTTTCTACGACGACATAGTTTCCTGCAGTTTCGTTATTTCTTTCTGCCAAGATGACAGTCCCTGCATAAACATTCCTCGCATAAACATTCCTCACCGGAACACCATATATGTGTTGGGTTGCTGAATTATTACTAATAATATCAACACCATAATGGGTGGGTCTTCCAGGCATACTATTCTTAAAAACAGAGATGCCATCTCCTTGTTCTCCATTACCTTCATCAATCCATAAATCCAGATCTGCCTCATATCTGAAACTGGGGCAAAGAACATACTTTGCCAGGCTGCTGTCCCTGGAAAAAATGCGGTATCCACTATTAAAGGAGATTTCTTTGTTCAGTTGATACTTATTTGAATCATACCAACCCAGGTAAGTTTCCGGCAAAATTGAGATACTGGTTATGCTGCCTGGACATCTGTAAATTTTAGAACTTCCCCGTCCTGGTTTAGGTCCATCTGAGCAGAAAGTAGTTTTTCTTGCCCCGGCGGATAATCGTATATTTACCGAACAATCTATCCTCTGCAACAGAAGCCCGTTTCAAATCGCTCATCAGTTCACCGTTCAGGGAGATAGCCCGGTTTTTGATATCTTCCCTGGCCTGCCGTTTGGAAGTGGCGGCACCGACCTGGACGAGCAGGTCCACAATGCCAATTTCTTTTTCTTTTTCTATATTCACCGAAGGAACCTCAGCCAACCCGGCTTCTATCTCATCCTGCTCCAGTTCCCTGATATTTCCGTAGAAGAGGGCGTTGGAGGTTTTTTCCGCTTTGGTCATAGCCCTTTCGCCGTGAACCAAAGCTGTCACTTCCCTGGCCAAAACCTTCTGGGATTCCCTTTTCCCCGGATTATTTTTTACCTCTTCCTCCAAGTTAAGAATTTCCTCCTTGGATAGGAATGTAAAATATTTCAGAAAGCGCACAGCATCCGTATCATCCGTATTGATCCAGAATTGGTAAAACTGATAGGGCGTCGTTTTTTCCGCATCAAGCCAGATGGTCCCGGCTTCCGTTTTGCCGAATTTGTTTCCATCTGCCTTGGCAACCAGGGGGAAGGTCAGCCCATGGGCTTTGCCGTTGCTGACCCTGCGTATCAGCTCGATCCCCGCGGTAATATTGCCCCATTGATCGCTGCCCCCCGCCTGCATTTCACAGCCGTAATCCTCGAAGAGGCGCAAAAAATCATAAGACTGCAGGATCATATAAGTAAATTCAGTAAAGGAGATGCCGGTCTCCAGCCGGGCCTTCACCGATTCCTTGGATAGCATATAGCCGATGGAAAAATATTTGCCGATATCCCGTAAAAAGCTAATAACTTCGAGCTTGCCGAGCCACTCGTAATTGTTGGCCATCCTGGCCGGGTTGGCAGGAGTGTCAAAATCAAGAAAACGCTCCAGCTGCAGACGGATTTTCCCCGTCCATTCCTCGATTAGCTCCTCCGGATTGAGGCCCCTTTCGGCGGACTTGCCGCTGGGATCCCCGATCATTCCCGTGCCGCCTCCCACCAAGGCAATGGGTTTGTGCCCGGCAAGCTGGAAGCGGCGCAGCCCCAGGATAGGCAGCAGGCTTCCCACATGAAGGCTGTCCGCTGTCGGATCAAAACCGATATAAAGGGTAATCGGCGCAGCGCTAAGCCTCGCTCTCAGTTCACCTTCGGCAGTTCCCTGGAAGATTAATTCCCGGAATTCAAGATCATCAATAATATCCATTTCCTGGTCTCCTTTATCTTTTCTACAGGACTATTTTCCCTTTGTTTTCAGAGGTTGCTTCTCCAACTACAGCCGAAACGGTCAAACCTTCCCGGTGAAGCAGCGCCAGTGTTTCCTCCGCTTTTTCCTGTGGCACAGCCATCAAAAGGCCGCCGGATGTCTGGGGATCGCAGCAAATATCCAGCAGCAGCGGATCGGTCTTTTGGGACACGAGCAAATTAGGCTGCAGAAAAAGGCGGTTGCTCATAGCCCCGCCCGGCACGAGGCCCTGCCCGGCCAGGTCATAGGCCCCCTCGATGATGGGTATGGATTCAGGGTAAAACCTGATCCCGCATTCGCTATCGCTGATCATCTCAAAGGTATGACCCAGCAGGCCGAAACCAGTGATATCGGTACAGGTTTTAACCCCTACCCGGCGGGCGATTTCGGCTGCCCCCTTGTTGAGAGCGGTCATCCAGTGCAGTGCCTCCTCCAAGGTTGGGGCAGGAACCATCTCCCCCTTGAGGGCCGTGGTAATAATGCCTATCCCCAGGGGTTTGGTGAGAATCAAACGATCGCCGGGCCTGATGCCCCCCTTGACAAGGATCTGCTCCGGGGCAACGACCCCCGTGACAGAAAGGCCATATTTCGGCTCATCGTCGTTGATGGTGTGCCCGCCGACCAGGAGAGCACCCGCCTCGATAACTTTGTCCGCCCCGCCCTTCAGTATTTCCACGAGCATACCCGTCCCCAATAGCTTACAGGGGAAACAAACTATATTCATCGCCGTCAGGGGCTTGCCGCCCATGGCGTAGACATCGCTCAGTGCATTGGCAGCAGCGATTTGCCCGTAATAGTAGGGATCGTCCACGACGGGCGGGAAAAAATCAACGGTTTGGATCAGGGCCAGTTCATCCGTCAGCCGGTAGGCTGCCGCATCATCGGGCGTATCCATGCCGACCAGTAAATTT
>CAZAQM010000225.1:0-3232 GCA_964487385.1 uncultured Dethiobacter sp. | reverse complement strand
CTTTGCGGGGGGAATACTTGAAAACATGGAGCCGGCTGAAGGAGGAGCGCCGGACAAACTCCAGGCTGTGTTGAAATTTCTCCTCATCCTCTCCGGGAAAGCCCACCATGACATCGGTGCTCACAGCCAGATCGGAAACTGCCGCGTAGAGCTTTTGCAGCAGATTGCCATAGTAATCCGTATCATAAGGGCGCCCCATCTTCCTAAGAATAGCATCGTCCCCGCTCTGCAGCGGGATATGCAGATGGTGGCAGATTTTTTCGCTGCGGGAGATAATATCGATTAGATCCTCCCCGATATCCGACGGCTCCAGGGAGCTCAGGCGTATCCTTTCGATACCATCCACCTTGGCAGCCTTCTGCAGAAATGAGGACAAGGAGGCCCGAGGGTTAAGATCGAAGCCGTAAAGCCCCAGATGGATACCTGTCAGCACAACCTCCTTGAAACCGCGGCGGCCCATTTCCTGCAGATAAAATATCCCTCTTTCCGGCGCAAGGCTGCGCAAGGGCCCCCTGGCATAAGGAATGATGCAATATGTGCAAAACTGCCTGCACCCATCCTGAATTTTTAAAAAGGCCCTGGTCCTCCCCTGCTCGGAGGTCCAGGGCATCTCCTCAAAAGCTTTTTTTGCCTCTTCGGTATGGGAGCGGACCCGGTTTTTTTCTTCTTTCCCGGCAAGTTTTTTTATTACCAGTTCGGGCAGAAGCAGCTTTTCCCCGGTGCCCGTCAGTAGATCCACCTCAGGAAGCAAGGCCACCTCTTCCGCATCGACCTGGGGGTAACAGCCCGTCACGACGATGAGGGCCCCTGGGTTGGCCTTCTTCAATTTGCGGATCAGCTGCCTGGATTTCCGAGCGGCCTGATGGGTAACTGTACATGAATTAATAACACAAACATCCGCCTGCTCCCCATCGCCAACCACTCTGAAACCCCACCGGCGAAATTGTTCCTTTAAAGCCTCCGATTCGAAATAGTTTACCTTGCAGCCCAACGTATAGATCGCCGTTTTTAATTGTTCGGGAGGCCTGTTCAAATAAGCAAACCCCTTTCACCAGGCAAAATGATACATGAGAATAGAAAGAACGGCCAGAGGAGCAGTTTCCGCCCTTAGTATGCGGGGGCCCAGGCTAACCCGATATACCCCGGGGATCTTCTGCGCCTGTTCCATCTCCTCCCGGGAAATCCCGCCTTCCGGGCCGGTAAAAAGCCCTACTTTACGGATCCCCGGCGGCAAGGCTTTAAGCGTTTCCTGCAGCCCTCTATTTTTTTCCTCTTCCCAGGGAACAATAACCGCTTCAAACCGTTCGTTCCGCCAGCAGTCCGGCAGCTCATCAAATTCCAGGGGCATTGCAACTGAAGGAATCAAGCTCCTGCGGCACTGCCCCGCAGCAGAACGGGCAATTTTTTGCCAGCGCTTCCCTCTTTCGGCTTTCTTTGGTCCGGAAAGCCTGACGATTGATCTTTCGCTGATCACCGGCACAATTTTTTTTACCCCGAGTTCCACGGATTGACGGACGATCTGATCCATCTTCTCCCCCTTGGTAATCCCCGGGAAAAGAGTTACCTCCAGCAAAGGTTCGTTTGCCGGGAGGGCCTGGCCAAAGATGGCGGCCTCCCCTCCTGATATCCCCAAATCCCCAAGAAGAGCCTTGTAAGCAACTCCATTCCCATCCGCCAGCACCACCCGATCGCCTTTTTGCAGGCGGAGGACGCCCAGATGGCGGAGCACCTCCGGGGGAAGAGGCACTGTTTTTTGTTGTAACGCCTCCGCTGAGACAAAAAACCAAGGTATCATCAGTATCCTCAAATCATTAAATTACGGCTTGCCGCCAAGGGTGTCCTTGACGCGATGGATAAACCCTTTTTCCTGGCTTGCCGCCAGATCTATGCCGCTGGCTGCAGCAAATTCCCTGAGCAGTTTTTTTTGCTTGGCATTGAGCCGTTTGGGAATCTCCACCTTTACCTTGACCAGTTGATCCCCCCTGCCGAATCCTCTCACGCTGGGAACACCCTTGCCTTTCAGGCGAAAAACAGCGCCCGGCTGAGTGCCTTCGGGAATGCGCAGCTTTGTTTTGCCTTCGATGGTTGGAATCTCTATCTCACCCCCCAGGGTTGCATGAACGAGGCTGAGAGGTATTTCACAGAACAGATCGTTGTCCTGGCGTGTAAATACCTTATGGGGACGAACAAAGATGACGATATAAAGGTCGCCGGGGGGGCCGCCTTTTCTTCCGGCTTCCCCCTCACCGGTCATCCTCATTTTTGATCCGTTATCCAGGCCCGCCGGCAGCTTCACCTCGATCTTTCTTTCCCGGCTGACCCTCCCCTCCCCCAGACATTTAGGACAGGGCTCCTTGATGATGCGCCCCTCCCCATGGCAGACCGAGCAGGGCTTCATGCTGATGAAACTGCCAAAAGCTGTATTTTTTACGAATTGCTGTTGTCCGCTTCCGTTGCAGGCTTGGCAGGTTATTGGGGATGAGCCATCCCTGGCCCCGCTTCCCCCACATTCCGGGCATATCTCCAGGCGCTGCAGCCGTATAAAGGTATCTTTCCCCCTGACGGCTTCTTCCAGCGTAATCTCCATGTCGTAGCGCAGGTCCGCGCCGCGCTGCGGCGCGGAATCCGCTCCCCTGCGCCTGCTGCCGGAAAAACCTCCCCCGAAAAATGTTTCAAAGATATCCTCGAATCCGGAAGTAAAACCGCGCATATTTTCAAATCCGCCGAAACCCTGGAAGGATTCCCCCTGGTGGCCGAAACGATCGTAGGTTGCTCTTTTTTGGGGATCACAGAGAATATCGTAGGCCTCTTGTATCTCCTTAAATTTTCTTTCCGCTTCCTCGTTGCCCGGATTTACATCGGGATGGTACTGCCTGGCCAGCCTCCGGTATGCCTTTTTTATCTCTTCCGTTCCGGTTTCCCTGCCAACTCCCAATACCTCATAATAGTCCCTCTTAGACATTAATTGCCCACCCTTTTATCTAGCCTTAAGGTTGATTATTTTTCGTTTTACAGAGCTGAACATACTTTATGCAGTTGATAATTATTTTTTATCATCATCCACTACTTCATAATCTGCATCGACTACATCATCCTGGCCGCCGCCCCCGCCGCTTCCGGGGCCTCCGGGGCCGGGATCCGGGCCGGCGCCCTGCCCCCCGCCTGCTGCCTGCTGCTCATTTTTTACCTGTTCATAAAGCAGCGACGACACCTCGTGCAGGCTGGAATTAAG
>CAZAQM010000224.1:0-3247 GCA_964487385.1 uncultured Dethiobacter sp. | reverse complement strand
GGAAAAGCCCTGAAAAAAGCCGGGGAGCTCCTGAGGAAAATTTGCGGAAAATAAGGCTGCGGGGGGACAACCCTCGGCAGTATATGTTTGGCAATTAAACAAAGATGTCTAGAAAACATACAGTTCGCCTGGCAAAAGCATCTGTTCCTGCCGGGTATACTGCTTGTTTCTGGGCGTTTTTTTTATGCTGTCTGTATTGAGCAGCCCCTGCCAGTGCAACCTGGCCAACCGTTTATCGGATCTTATACTAAACAAAGGTACTGGTCCGGGAGGCATTTCAGGAAATATGCAGGATAATGGTACAAAGTTTGCATATATAAAATCTTAAGTAAGCAGGGATAATCTCCTCTATTGCCTATACAGGGACATTTCTGAAAATAATTGAATTTATTGTTGTAGCAATGAAGGGGGTAGCCGGATGATCAAATAAACAAATTTGTGATAAAATTGCCAGATGATAAAATATTAGAAAGAGGAGGGGAGTAATTTATGGTCAGAAATGTTTGCATTATTGGCGGAGGCATGTCACACTGGGGTGTGCGACAGGCGACGGCCAGAGACTTGTATCAGGAGGCCGGCAAGGCCTGCCTTGAAGATGTACCGGGTTTAAGCAACAAAGACATTGATGGATTACTCGTCGGTTCGGCTTTTACAGAAAGAAGCAATTTCCAGACGCACCTGGCCCCCCTTGTTGCAGAGTTTTTGGGCATCAAGCCCAGGAATATTTGTGCGCGGGTTGAACTGCTCTGTGCCAGCGGGAGCACGGGAATTATACTGGCCTATGGCCTCATTCGGGCCGGCTTGGCTGATGTGATCCTGGTAACCGGTGGCGAAAAGCTCTATACGCCACAAAAATGGGAGGTCTTTTACAGCGAGCTGGGTACCGGCGATCACGATTTTGATGGTGCGCAGGGGCTGGGCCTTCCTCCGCCTTTCTTCTCCATGGTGGCACAAAAACACATGAAGGAATACGGGACTACGGAAGAACAACTGGCAATGGTTTCCATTAAGAACCGGCGCAACGGCGCCAGAAATGTCAAGGCCCAGTTCCAAAAAGAGATAACCATGGAGGATGCACTGAATGCGCCGCCCATTGTCAGGCCTCTGAAACTGTTCGACTGCTGTCCGGTAACCGATGGTGCGGCAGCCGTAATTCTTGCCAGCGAGGAAAAAGCAAAGGAATATACGGACAAACCGCTAGTTTATCTCAAGGGTACCGGTCAGGCCACAGTAAACAATATGTCAGCCAATATGCCCAGCATGACCACCTGGGAAGCCCTGAAAATTGCCGGAACCGAAGCTTACAGGAAAGCCGGCCTCAAGCCCTCCGACATTGATGTGGCCCAGACTCATGACTGCTTCACCATTTCCGAAATCGTCGAGTACGAGGATCTGGGTTTCTGTGAAAAAGGTGAAGGCGGCCTTTTCGTAGAGGAAGGGCGCTCAGATTTTGGGGGAACCGTACCAGTTAATACCGATGGCGGCCTTCTTAGCTGCGGCCATCCCTTTGGCGGCACAGGAATCAGGCAGGCCATCGAAATAATGAGGCAACTGCGGGGGGATGCCGTGAAACAGGTCGAAGGGGCAAGAAACGGTCTTACCCATAACCTCAGCGGGCTGATAGCTGCCCATACGGTGCTCATTTACGGGAGGGATGTCTGATGAAGGGTATTTCAATACTCAATGGTAAATATGCCATGAGCATGGATATGTATCCACTGCAGGACAAGAGCCAGAACAGAATTTACCAATTTTATGATAACCTGAAAGAAGGCCGTTTTACCACAACCAAATGCAAGGATTGCGGCGTTCGCTCCTTTCCTCCCCGGGTGATCTGCCCGGAATGCCTCTCCGAGAATCTGGAATGGGTGGATCTTCCCACCGAAGGGACAGTTCTCTGTGTTTCAGAACAGCTGGCCGGGGTGCCTTTGGGCTTTACGCCTCCTTTGATCCTGGCCCATGTGGATCTGGATGGAGAACTGACCTATCTGGGACGTGTGCAAAATTGCCAGGCGGGCGAGCTTAAGGCAGGCGACAGGGTTAAAGTGGTCACCATTCCCATAGAAACAATTCCGGCAGATGGTAAAAAGGGTGCTGTTATAGAAATGGAAAGGGTCTTCTATGTGCTGGAAAAAGTTAGATAGGGTTGGGTAAGGTTAGGTTGGGATTATATAGAATATAAACAAAAAATATATTGGGACGTGGGGCTATTGTTGCCTCGCGTTTTTTTATCTGCAGTAGTGTAAACATTGCCTACCTTCGAAATATACTTAATGCTTTACTCTTCCCCATTGCCCCTTTTCAAAAGATATGCTAAAATGGAAATAGTAAAAACTTTTATCTCCGTTTTTAAATATGGGTTAATAGCAGACCAAGAGTATAACAACTTTTCTATAGAATGTATCTATTTATCTGGAAGGGGGAAATTGAATGCAAAAAAGAGAAACAGAAAGGTTTTGGAATCCGTTTTTGGAAACATTGCCGCCGAGGAAAATGAAAGAATTTCAATTCAACAAGCTTAAGCGCATGGTTGGCTGGGCCTATCAAAATTCCAGGCTCTACCGCCGCTTATATGATGATGCCGGTTTTAAACCGGAGGATTTACAAAGGTGGGAGGATATTCCCAAGGTACCCATCGTGCAAAAGGAGGACTACCGGAGGGCTCAGGCCAAAGAGCCCTGGCCATATGGGGACAGCCTCAGCGTTCCCCTGGAGGATGTAACGGAATATCATCAGACCAGCGGCACCACCGGGCAGCCCGTTTATCAGGCAGACACCTGGCAGGATTGGGAATGGTGGACCGAAATGTGGGCTTATATGCTCTGGGCCCAGGGGTTGCGCCAAAGCGACCGCGTTTTTATTCTTTCCGGTTATAACGTGGCCATGTCCTCCTGGGCAAGCCATTATGCCGGTGAAAAAGTGGGCTGCGAGGTTATCCCCGGCGGCATTCTCAATACGGAGGAACGGCTGCTGAAGATTAAAGAGCTGAGGGCCAATGTCATCATGGCCTCTCCTTCTTATGTTTTTAAAATGGCGGATACCTGCAGAAACAAGCTGCAGATCGATCCGCGGGAACTTAAGATCGAAAAAATCCTTTGTACCGGGGAGCCGGGAGCCAACGTTCCTTCGACGAAGAAACGGATGGAGGACACTTGGGGTGCAAAGGTTTTTGATAATGTAATGGCTACCGAAGTAGGCGGGTGGGGCTTTGAATGTACATCCCAGCCGGGAGGCCTGCATGCCAATG
>CAZAQM010000223.1:0-3251 GCA_964487385.1 uncultured Dethiobacter sp. | reverse complement strand
CCGCACGCTGGGATCTGTACGGGGGGTGCCGGGTAACCGGTATCCCTACCGTGACCTTTGGCTGGTTTCTTTTTGGTGCTGGTTTTTATTTTAGAGAACACTATCCCTGCCTAAATTGGCTGGCATCTGGGGCAGTAGTAGACTGAACCGCCAAGGTAGGCCTCTTTTTTTATCTGATTGCCGCATGCCGGGCAGCCTGTCCCAAGGGTGTTCCTGGATATATTTGTTTTGTATTCACAGCTATTTCCAAACAGATCCTTTTCGGGATCGCGTCCGCCGTGATCGATCATCTGGTGCAGGTCAGAAACAACAGCGGAAAAAAGTTTATCCGTTTCCGGCTCAGTCAGCCTCCCTATTTTTCTTTTAGGGTGGATGCGGGCTGCAAATAAAATATCCTGCAGCACCCCATTTCCAATACCTGGAAAACGCTGTTCCGTGGCTAAAAACGCCTTGACACTTAGTGCGGGTTTGCTCTTCACCAGCATCTTGCTGTAATAATGAGCGAATTCGGGGGAGATGGGCGATAATGCATTTTTGCTTTTTATATAATATGATTCCACTGCATAAACTCATTTTTTACTATCGCTGTGGTCCATATCAAGACCATCAGGCTAACAATAAATACCAATTATTACCCATTTTCCCGTCAGCAAGCTGGTATGGCGGGGGCACAAAGGGCTGATTCTGCCCTCTTTGCCCTGTTATCATCGGTTTTATCTCAAAAAGTACACACTACTCCCGTTGGAGGTTGAGCAGCAACGCTTTTACGAACCTTGCCCTGGAAGAACCTCGGCTAAAGAAATCCTCTCGGGATTAGGGGCTTTGCCGATCATGTCTGTATAGTGAACCTTTACTTCCTGTCTTTGGCTTTCCTGTTCCACATCTTCGCCGTAGTAGCCGCCGTCTACGTAAAGCTCTTCAATATCTGTATTCTCTTTCAGTTCGGGAAGGCGTTTGATGAGCAAATCTGTATCAGCAACACTGCTGTTCAAAGGTGGCATAGTCCGTAATGAACTGAACAGGATTTTCTTCGGCACAGGTCTCACTAACGTTGGGACTGTAGACTTTGTTTACTTTGCCTCCTTTATTCCGGCAGGTGGCATCGGGGTCGTAGGCCGATTGCAGGGAAGTGGCAGCAATATCTTTGTTTGCTTTTGCTTGCCAGGTCTTTGTAACTTGGTCAAAGTCAGCCTGTTCACTTAAGAAACGTCTTAACAAAGCAACTTCAGCACTGTCTGCAAGCTTATGATTTTCCAAGGGGTCAAGCAGCTGGGAGCCCAAGTTGAGCATCTCCTATTTTTATAATCCAGCCCTTGACAGTTACAGTAAATATATCTGTCACCACTTGTCGGATTTTGCGGTATATCAGTTATGGCTTATAAATTAACTTTTTGCTTATTGATTTTTCGATATATCTGTGGTAAAATTCTAATGATCACGGAGAGGGGGTCGTTACTTTAATAATTAAACGAGAATTATATATGAGCCGTATCCGTCCTTTCATCGGAAGCGAGCTTATTAAGGTTTTGACAGGCCTTCGCCGCAGCGGAAAGTCTGTCATGCTGGATTTGATCCGCGAAGAGCTGGTTGCCTCCGGTGTTTCCGACACGCAGTTTATATCCATTAATTTTGAGAATATGAGAAACGCTCGACTGTGTTCTGCTGAGGCGCTGCATGATGAGATTCAGAAATGGGTATCCGCCATCACCGGCAAGGCCTATCTCTTCTTTGATGAGATTCAGGAGGTTGATGGGTGGGAGAAATGCGTCAACTCCTTTCGTATTGAGTTTAACTGCGATATTTATATCACGGGTTCAAACGCCAAGCTGCTTTCGGGTGAGCTTGCCACCTATCTTGCCGGACGTTATGTTGAATTTATCATTTATCCTTTCTCTTTTGGCGAATTAATCGAGTTGTACCAAACAATCTTTCCGAAGACTTCTCAGAATGACATTTTTTCAAAATATCTTACCATCGGTGGTATGCCGTATCTGAGCAATCTCCGGTATGCAGACCAGCCGAGCCGACAATACTTGCAGGACCTTTATAACTCTGTTGTTCTCAAGGATATAGTCAAGCGGAATAACATAAGGAATGTTGATCTGCTTGAGCGAATTATTGCCTATATCACGGCAAACATAGGATCTGCCTTCTCCGCAACGTCGATTTCAAAGTATCTTAAGAGTGAAAGCCGGACCGTTGCGCCAGAGACAATCCTGAATTACGTGAAGGCATGTGAGGAAGCGTTCCTGTTTTATCGTGTCAGAAGGCAGGATTTACAGGGAAAGAAGATCCTCACAATCAATGAGAAATACTTCATTGCCGATCACGGAATACGCGAAGCCGTTTTTGGTGGAAATATGAAGGATATTAACCTGATCCTCGAAAACATCGTTTTTATGGAGCTACTGCGGCGCGGATACGGAGTTACAGTGGGAAAAATTGCTGCAAAAGAGATTGATTTTGTCTGCGAGAAGCAAGGACAGAAACTGTATGTTCAGGTATCCTATTTACTTGCATCAGGAGAAACCATTGAGCGTGAGTTCGGTGTATATGATGGCATCCAAGACAACTTCCCTAAGTATGTCATATCACTTGACGAGTTTGACATGAGCCGCAACGGTATCAAGCACAGAAACATCCGCGACTTTCTCTTGTCTCCTGATTGGAGCTAATTTCGCAAACAAAGCATTCTCTGCCTTTCAACGAAAGCTATCGAGTGTTAAAAACGCAAAACCCGAATACATCTGTTTATGATAATCTAAAAGTACCCCACAATAATAATTGAAAACTCCCCCAATCCGCAAGGTGGTATTCTTTCGACCAGGGAGATTACAAAAAAGTGGACAATGCCATTAAGGGACTGGGCAATGGCCTATAGCCAGATAATGATATTCTTTGCAGACAGGCTGACGTCATAAAAGTTTTGAGGGCTCTGCCCTCAAGCTCCCGAGGTTTACCCGCACGGGCTTACCGGTGAAATGTAGTGGAAAACGGCAGACCCATAGCCCGCCGTTTCACCGTATAAGCCACAGCAAGCGCAGGGTCGCTCCTCAGCGTTGCCCAATTTATGCTGCATCAGTAGTATGGTCAATCCTTTGGAAGGTTATTCCATTTACATTAAAGGATGTTCACCCCACAGAACTTAAGAATTAAGGTCCTAATATGTGCTCGATTTTCTTCTCCCTGTTAAGTAGCAAATGATTCCGGCATTATATATGCCAGTACTTTGATAGCAAGATGTAAATTTA
>CAZAQM010000222.1:0-3280 GCA_964487385.1 uncultured Dethiobacter sp. | reverse complement strand
GGCACGGACAGCACAAACCATAGGCGCAGCCAGGCAGCAGCGACAGTAACGGTGAGCAGATAGAGCGGCCCGATCAGTCCCGCAGCCCGCCCCCCAAACAACCGCAGGGACGCCCCCAACCGCGGGGACGGAGGCTTTGGCTGGTCACGGGAACCACCCTCATGTTGAAGCATGTTTACAAAAGCATTTCGCATATTATATTCATCCACTTCTACCTCCAAAGAAGGACATCGCCCGCTTTTTGCGAATTAATTATGATAGCAATGCAGCAAAATTATATCACCCGCCCGGCCATCTTGCAACGAAAGCGTGATAACGATGCCCTTTAGAATCCCCGATGCCCTGTTGCTTCTGCGGCCCAAACAGTGGACGAAAAACCTGTTCCTCTTTGCCGGCCTGCTCTTTTCCCTGAACCTCTTTCAGGGGGATTTGATCTGCACTGCGCTCATCGGCTTTATCTCCTTTTGCCTCCTTTCCTCCTGCGTTTATATCATCAACGATATCATCGATATCGAAGAGGACAGGAAGCACCCGCAAAAAAAACACCGCCCCCTGGCGGCGGGAAAAATAGGAATGGGGCAGGCACTATCCCTGCTGATCGCCCTGCTGGGCGTCTCCCTGCTCCTGGCCTGGTCCATCAACACCCTCTTCCTGATCCTGAGCCTGGTCTACTTTGCCCTTTGCCTGACTTACTCCCTGTGGCTTAAATATACCGTCATCCTCGACGTTTTTGCCATCGCCTTCGGCTTTTTGCTGCGGACCGCCGCCGGCGGGGTGGCTATCGATGTGGAAATTTCCCCCTGGCTGCTCATCTGCACGCTGCTCCTCTCCCTTTTCCTGGCCCTGGCCAAGAGGCGGCAGGAATCCGTCAACCTAGGGGAAGGCGGCAGCTGCCATCGCCGGGTGCTGGCCTATTACCCCATCCCCTACCTGGACCAGCTCATTACCATCGTCACCTCGGCTACCATTTTGGCCTATTCCCTTTATACCTTTACGGCCAGCCGCTCCACCCTCTACATGCTGACCATACCCTTCGTCATCTACGGCATCTTTCGCTACCTCTATCTCGTGCACAACGAGGAACTGGGCGAAAGCCCGGAGGAAATCCTGCTCTCGGATCTGCCCACGATAATCAATATCGTGCTTTGGGTGCTGACCACCGTTCTCATCCTTTACCTGGATTGGCTGAAATAAGATGGGCGAAACGGCAAATTTCCTGCGCAAATTAAAAAAACCGCTCTTCACGGGCCTGCTCATCGGCATCTCCGTCATCGCCGCCCTGATGATCATGGCCGATTGGCAAAATGTCCTGGGAGCCTACGTCGGCATGGATCTCAGATATCTCCCCCTGATCCTGCTTCTGGCCCCCCTGAACTATCTTCTCCGCTACGTGAAGTGGAACTACTATCTAAGGCTGAGCGGCCTGCGGCCCGAACCCCGCATGAACAGATACATCTTTATGAGCGGCCTCAGCATGACCATTACTCCGGGCAAACTGGGCGAGCTGATCAAATGCTATCTATTAAAAGAACATATCGGCGCCCCGGTGAGCCAGACCTCCTCCATCGTCATGGCGGAAAGAATCACCGACGGGCTTTCCGTGGTCATCCTGGCCTTTTTTGGCTTTTTAGCCTACCCTTTCGGCAAAACGGTCGTCCCACTTGCCGCAACCATCCTGCTCCTGATCATCCTCGTCTTCCGTGCGGAGAGGCCTTTCAAATTCCTCCTGGCCAGGACGGCGGCTCTGGAGCCGAACAACTTCCTGCGCAAGGGGCTTCGCTTCCTGGCCGGTTTTCAGCAGAGCGCCAAGATCCTGCTGGCGCCGCAAAGCCTCCTCTTTGCCGTGGGAATCGGGGTTATCTCCTGGGGGTTCGAAGGTTTCGTCGTCTTTCTAGCCGTCAAAGCGCTGGGCGGGGCAATATCCCTGCTGGCTTCCTTCTTCGTCGTCTCCTTCTCCTCCCTTTTGGGGGCGCTCTTTTTCCTCCCCGGCGGACTGGGCGTAGCCGAAGGAAGCATCATGGCCATCCTGCTGCAGGCGGGGATCAGCAGCGAAATAGCGGCAGCGGCTACCATCATCACCAGATTTTCCACCCTTTGGCTGGGAGTCCTCATCGGCATTGCAGGACTCGCCCTGGTGCAAAGAGAATTAACTTAGTGTGTCAGGGGGACGGGGGTTCTGACACAGATCGCCGCCCCCCTATCGCCGGCAAAGGAGTTGGTTAGCCATCGCGGACAAATATCTTATCACAGGCGGATCTGGTTTTTTGGGGATCAATCTGGCCAGGCACCTGCTCGGCAAAGGACACCATGTCAGGACGCTGGATATTGCCCCCTTCGAGTACCCGGAAAAAAACGAGGTTGAGGCGCTGGCAGGGGATATTCGCAGCCCGGAGGCCATCGCCGGGGCCGCGGCAGGCATGGATATCATCGTCCACACGGCAGCCGCCCTTCCCCTCTACAAACCGGCGGATATCTATTCCACGGATGTGGAGGGAACCGGCAACGTCCTGCAGGCCGCCCTCCGGGGCAACGTAAAAAGGGTGATCCATATTTCCTCCACCGCTGTTTACGGCATCCCGGATCACCATCCCATCGGGGAGGACGATCCGCTGATCGGCGTGGGACATTACGGCAGGGCCAAGATAATGGCGGAAGAAATTTGCCTGCAATACCGCCAAAAAGGCATGTGCATCCCCATCCTCCGGCCGAAATCCTTCATCGGCCCGGAAAGGCTCGGGGTTTTTGCCCTGCTCTACGACTGGGCCAAAGACGGGAAAAACTTTCCCCTGCCCGGCAACGGGAAAAACCGTTACCAGCTCCTGGATGTGGAAGACCTTTGCACAGCCATCCATCTGGCCGCCACCGCCGACGAAAAAACGGCGGGCTGCGCAGGCGGCATGGGCAATACGAACTGCGCAGGCAGCGCGGGCGGCATCTTCAATGTCGGGGCCAAAGAATTTACCACGATGAAAGAAGACTTCCAATCCGTTTTGGACTATGCCGGCTTCGGCAAAAAGATCATCACCTTTCCCGCCGGGCCGCTGGTTTTCCTGCTGCGCCTCCTGGAACTGATGCGCCTGTCGCCCCTTTACAAATGGGTATATGAAACAGCCTTTAAGGACTCCTTTGTTTCCATTAAAAAAGCGGAAAACCTTTTGGGTTTTTCCGCCAGATATTCCAACCAGGAGGCCCTCATCCGCAACTATAAATGGTACATGGACAACGCAGCCTCTTTTGCCGGCAAGACGGGGGTTTCCCACCGCCTCCCCTGGAAACAGGG
>CAZAQM010000221.1:0-3319 GCA_964487385.1 uncultured Dethiobacter sp. | reverse complement strand
TTATCAAATTTTTTTAGGCTTGTTGCTCTTTTCTAGAATGGTGTATTTCCAACCGCGGAAATCTTTTTCCGACTCGATCATAACGATTGGTTTTTCGGCGTTTCTGGCAAAAATAATTTTCCCCTTTTTTCCATCTTCGGTCGTAAAACAACGCGTGCTGATATCGATAATTGATTTGGAAAAGAGCTGGATAATTTCCGGTTCAAACTTGCGGGACCAATAAGGCCTCTCCTCGAAAGTTTTCTCCTGATTACTTTGGAAAACAAACTGGTTATATTCATCACAGATGCCCAGAACTTGTGCCCAGAGATGAATTTCATTTATACCATGGGGAAAACCTGAACCGTCCAAGCGTTCATGGTGTTGCCTGATCGCCTCAATAACATCCTCCGGCACCCCGGGATCGAGAGATTTTAGAAGATTTATTCCGAACTTAATATGTTGTTCATCGTTGTCTTCAAATGTTCTTAAGCCTAAATGGGCAAAAATCGTGGCCTGACAAACACGGTAAATATCATCAAGGCCTGCCTGCACCTGTTTGAGCAGGATGGCAGTCTGAAGGATCGAAGTAACAATTCGGGCCGTTAAAATGGCCATCACGGGAACACTATGAACGATGGGCAGAAAATCGCCGATCTGATCATAATTCTGGTTTACAAACTTTTTTACGTTTATACGGCAAAGATCCCAATTATAATTGTTTTCCGCCTGAACGAAGGCCTCAACAGATTTATAAAGATTATGGTATGCTTGTTTCTGTGCAGGTGGAACAAGCAACTCAGGAATATCTGCAACAACATGCTTTACATCCACATTCGCCTGTTGCTTTTTCTCTCCGGCAATCTCCAGATATTCGTAATCGCCCCTTCCTGTGATAATGGCAATGCTTAGGCTAGTCAGCACCTGCCCTTTGCCAAGCAACCTCCTGCCGGTTTTTTCGCTGAGGACATCCTGTGCCAGCCTCATGCCAACCTTTAAATCTTTAATTGAAACACGCATGCAAGCTCACCTCGATATATAGACAATATTTTTCTGTATTGTCATTCTTTTATTTTAAATGAAATTAAGAATTCTTTCAATACCAACCACGGGGACGGTGACTTTGGCTGGTCAGGCGTTGGACACCACCCACCTGCCCAAGCCGGTCAAGCGGGCGATTTGTCGCACGGTAACCCCCTCCATGGCTTTTAATTGCGCTAAAATGCGATCACGTTCTTTAGGATTCATTTTTATCAGGCTGGCTATCGGCGCCCCTCCTAACAATTTGCCCGCCACAACGAGAAATTCGCTATCCGGCAACGGAGTCGCATTTTCGATATCGAGGCAAATGTCCTCATTTGCAGCATTAATAAATTTCAACAATGTTTCACGTCCGCCCAGAATATCCAGGCTAAAAGCAGTATCCACCAGCACGGAATCTTTCTTCGCTGTCCCGGAGTAAATTGCATAGCTGCTCCAGGGATATTCATGGCAGTATCGAGTTATTCCTGCTTTAACAGGATTTTGATGGATGTAGCGCAAAACAGTTAGAAAGTATGGATCATCCTCAATAGCCTCGCTGAGAAAACGGCCCTGAAATAAATGCCCAACGCGTTCATAGCTGCGGTTAAACCAATAGACATAGGAGGAACCAATCCGCCTCAAAGTATCCCCGACGGGTTCATCAAGCTCCTGCAGAAGGAGATGGACATGGTTGCCCATCAGGCAATAAGCATGGAGGACAAAAGGTGCGCTTTTTTTAACCTCGGACAAAACCTGTAAATAATAAAAACGATCCTTATTCTTTCGGAATATCAGTTCCTTGTTGATGCCTCTGACCATTACATGATAAATGCCGGTTACACTTCTTTTTCTGGCTCGCCTGGCCAATGCATTCCACTCCAAAGAAAACTTATTATGCATGTATGTTCATAATCCTGTTCTTGTGCTCATATTTGGTCCTGCTGCATAACATACCTTAAACAGTGAAATCATACTTGTAATATTCATACCTACATGTGCATGTGCATGTAATTCTCCATTAAAGAAAGTTTTTCCTTCAAACTATTTTTAACTATAAAACAATATTGCCTGATAATAGAGAAAGCACCCTTTGTCTCGCCAGTACCAAGCATAACCTCGATCCGCCCGCTTAAAAAGCAGGGCGGGCAATTAGCACCATGGTAGCCTGTTTAGGCAGAAAAGGTATCACACCGCGTTGCTATATCGGGCACTAACAGTACCCTTTTTAACACTACCCTGATGCACCACCAGCCAAAGCCTCCGTCCCCGTGGTTGGCCCCGTAGCTGGGCCTTTTCTGATAACGGCGGGATACGGCAGGTAATTATCCACGGAGAGAAGTTCCTCCGTTTTTTCGCCTCCGGCATAGGTTATCATCCTCCAGGTTTCTACCCTCCCACCGGGTGAACCTTCTTTTTTCACTATTTCGCCTGGTGCCAGTTCATAGGCCTCTTCAATAAGCAAATGAGGTTCATAGAGGCTTGTTTGTTTGGTAACGATCTCAACTTTTTCCTGCAAGGGGGTGCCGGCCATGGCAATAGTTATTTCACCGCTTTCTACGCGTGCGCCAATGAGAATATAATGATCACGATCATTCAGAAACTTCAGATCCCGGCTGCCGTAAAAAACCGTGGCGTCTCTGCCCGGATAAACATAGTTAGTTTCGAAACGATGGTGATGCCTTTCCAAAATTTTTAAACCGGAGAGCAGCACAACGTTATAGAGGGTTGATGCAACCTGGCAAACGCCCCCGCCATATCCGGCAACATATCTGCCGCCCTGTATGATGATTCCTTCACGGTAGCCCTTCCCGGGTGTGGTATCTCCCAGAATCCCATTAAAGGAAAAGATTTGCCCGGGAGCAATGAGCAGTTGATCCAGTTCTGCAGCAGCCAGCATAATGTTATGGGTGCGGTTTGCATTGGAGGCATCAAAAGATGTGGTAAACGAAGCCGTTTTGGCTATTATCCCTTTTTCGGCCAAATGGATCAGGGTAATATCAGGAAAAAGTTCATCCATTGGAACAATGATCGTAAGGGGGGCATCCTCCTGATCAAGATTTTTAATTATTTCCCGGGCAAGTTTTTCCTCCTGAAGGCGATAGCCATATTGTTCCGGGGTAAGAGTGTTAAAACCTGCTCTATAACAAGCATTTTCCGGCTCCCTTTCGAAACTGCTTTTAAGATCATTTAGCGCCTTATACAGCTTACCCTGATCTATTTGGTACATTAAGGGAATTTGATCACCTTTTTTCAGCCGTGCCCTTTCCAGATAATTTAGTGGCCACAGACGTTCCCTGCCCTTTTGCAGGCACGCGGC
>CAZAQM010000220.1:0-3333 GCA_964487385.1 uncultured Dethiobacter sp. | reverse complement strand
CGTAATGCCGATGTGCTTAAAAGCGGCGCCGTATTTGTTGACGACGATGACCCTGATCTAGGGGCAAGGCTTTTATTCTACATTGAGGATTCGGTGCAGGATGCCGTGATTTTGCCTAGCGGTAGCAAGCGTGTTATTTCCAAACAGATCAACTTTGTAGAGATCAAAGAAGATGGAACGGCTACTAACGCCGGGTACGCCCCCTACCTGGATTACCGGGCCGCCAGCGAAAGTGAGCAAATTGTCATCGGTTCCTTTTTGCAAGAACAGCAGTGGCTGCAGTCTAATGTCGAGGAAATTGCCGTGGGCCATGCTATCGGCCAAATTATTCCCGATCACGTGGCAAAGGTGCGTAGCCGCAAGCTAAAACTGATCGATAAAATAACAAAAGCAGTAAAAGAGCGCTTGACGGCAGAAATACAGTACTGGGATTTTCGTTCTGCCGATTTAAAACAAAAAGAATCCGCCGGCAAAATTAACGCCAGGCTAAATTCCCAGATGGCCGCCCGGCGGGCAGAAGAACTGGAGGCCCGGCTGCAAAAACGGCTGGCGGAGCTGGAAACAGAAAAACTCATCTCTGCCACGCCGCCGGTGGTAGTTGGCGGAGCCATTGTGATCCCCCGTGGATTGCTTAACAAACTGCTGGGCAGTCCCGATACATATACTGCCGATGCCCTAGCCAGGCGAGAAATAGAACTTGCCGCCATGAAGGCGGTAATAGATATTGAAATTGAACTGGGCTATCTTCCCCGCGATGTGAGCGGGGCTAAAATAGGCTACGATGTGGAGTCATTGATACCGCCGGCTAAGCGCGATACTGGCGGTGCGCCCCTGCGCTTTATCGAGGTCAAAGGCAGAACAAAAGGGGCTACTACCGTCACCGTCAGTAAAAATGAGATACTTACCGCTTTTAACAAGCCAGATGAATACATATTGGCCATCGTGGAAGTAGATGGCACAAGCACCAAAACTATTTACCTAAAAAAACCGTTTAACGAACGGCCCGATTTTGCTGCTACAAGCGTCAATTTTAACATTATAGATCTGGTAAACAGTTCAGAAATTATCTTACAGCGAGGTTGAGAATATGGATTATAAGAAAAAGCTTATCGAGGTAGCCCTGCCGCTGGAAGCGATCAATAAGGCATCAGCCCGGGAAAAATCCATCCGCCATGGGCACCCATCCACTTTGCACCTTTGGTGGGCTCGGCGACCGCTAGCGGCAGCCCGCGCCGTTATCTGGGCTTCTTTGGTGGACGACCCTTCAAGCTTATCAGAAGAGTTCCCCACTGAAGAAGCCCAGCTAAAAGAGCGTAAACGACTATTTGGTATCCTGGAAGGACTGGTGCAGTGGGAGAACACTAATAATCAAGAGGTACTTGCCGAGGCCAAAGCCGAGATCATGAAATCCACCGATGGCAATCCACCGCCCCTACTGGACCCCTTTGCCGGCGGCGGCTCGATTCCCCTGGAAGCACAAAGGCTGGGATTAAAAGCCTATGCCAGCGACTTGAACCCGGTGGCGGTGATGATCAACAAAGCTATGATCGAGATACCACCCAAGTTTGCCGGGCAACCGCCGGTGAACCTCGAAGCAAAGCGCCTGTTGCAGGATGCATGGCCTGGTGCTACCGGGCTGGCTGAAGATGTGCGCTACTACGGTGAATGGATGCGGGAAAAAGCCTTTGAACGTATTGGACACCTTTACCCGAAAGTAAAAGACGAACAAGGCCAGGAACATACTGTCATTGCCTGGATCTGGACCCGGACGGTGAAATGTCCCAACCCGGTTTGCAGATGTGAGATGCCTTTGGCCAGCAGCTTTGTGCTTTCCAAGAAAAAAGGCAGGGAAGCCTATATTCAGCCTTTTATCGAAGGAAAAAAAATACGCTATGAAGTGAAGTATGGCAAAAAGGCACCTGAACCGCCGAAAATAGGAAGAGGTGCAAAGTTTAAATGTATCTGCTGTAATTCTCCCGTCGATGGTTCTTATGTAAAAGCCGAAGGTGTTGCAAAACGTATAGGTGCACAACTTATGGCAATCGTTGTCGAAGGCGACAGAAGACGTTTATATCTATCCCCCAATGACGAACACCTAAAAATAGCAGACTGCGGTGAACCAAAATGGAAACCCGAAGAAGAAATGAACCAAGACTGCACTGATTTAGTTAGTGGGCGTGGTTACGGATTTACACATTGGCATGAACTTTTTACCAACCGCCAACTTACTGCACTGACTACTTTTAGTGATCTTGTTGCCGAAGCACAAAAACAGGCTGAGAACGACGCGGTTGCAGCCGGTGTTAAAAATGATAATATTCCTTTATCCGAAGGTGGTACTGGTGCAACAGCCTATGGTGAAGCAGTTGGGGTATATTTGGCATTTGCAGTAGATAGGGAAGCAAATTACTGCTCATCTAATAATACATGGGGCGGTAATTTTATAGTTCAAGTTTTTGGACGACAGGCAATCCCAATGGTTTGGGATTATGCAGAAAGCAATCCATTTTCATTTTCAACTGGCAACTGGTCAGGTGCGATTAGATGGATAACGCTTGCCATAGAGCGTTCTCCATTGAATGTACAACATGGTGATGTATTACAGTTAGACGCACAAAGGGGTGACGGTTTACGTAAAATAATGGTTTCCACAGATCCACCCTATTACGACAACATTGCATATGCTGATTTAAGTAATTTTTTTTATATTTGGTTACGAAAGGCTTTAAAAGATACATATTTCAAATTGTTTAAAACCATGCTTTCACCAAAGGCCGAGGAATTAGTAGCTACATCCTACCGTTTCGGTGGTAACCGCATTAAAGCATATGATTACTTTGAAAATGGTATGTTGAAAGTGTTTAACCAGATTAATACTTATGTTGAGCAAAATGTGCCGACGACTGTTTATTATGCGTATATGCAGAAAGAAATAGATGGCGAAAATAATACATCATTTTCTGGTTGGGAAACAATGCTATCAGCAATTATAAAGGCTGGTTTTGTATTAACAGGTACTTGGCCGATTAGAACTGAGCGTTCTGGGGGGTTCCGCAATTTTGAACAAAACGCTCTTGCATCCTCCATTGTCCTGGTTTGCCGCAAGCGCCCCACCGATGCGCCGCTTTGTACCCGTCGCGACTTTATCAATGCCCTGAAACGGGAGCTTAAGCCAGCCTTGCAAAAACTGCAAGCCAGCAACATCGCGCCGGTGGATATGGCCCAGAGCGCCATCGGCCCCGGCATGGGTGTGTTTTCCCGCTTCTCCAAGGTGTTGGAAGCGGACGGTACGCCGATGAGCGTCCGCTCAGCCCTACAGATCATCAACCAGGA
>CAZAQM010000219.1:0-3353 GCA_964487385.1 uncultured Dethiobacter sp. | reverse complement strand
GCCCATCAATCGCTGGTGAAGTAGCTATTAATGGACGTTTGCCCTGTGTTGGCATCTTGTTGGATTAGGGCCGGGTTATATTAATGAAAATCTATGTTCAATAGAATTCCTCCAAGCAGTAAGCTACAGTTCTATTGTAAGGCATACGTTACAAAAAATAAAGCAAATTTTACAATGATATTTGTACTACATGCTTGACATACTGTAAGCCATGTATTGCGATAATCTGGAACATCGCTGTTGAAAAAGGTCATATTAAGCGATCTTCCGATGAGCTAATGTTATCGATCGCCAATTATTTTGATTTTATTGCAAAAGGCCTTCTATATAGACCAAATATTTCATGAAGAAAAGGGAAAGTAAAAAACCCCGTAACCGTTGATGGTTGCGGGGTTTCCGTTATTTATTTTTGGTGGGGCTGCAGGGATTTGAACCCTGGACCTCTTGAATGTGAGTCAAGCGCTCTCCCCCTGAGCTACAGCCCCTTTACTTAATTTTAATACATAAAACATTGTTTGGCAATAGCAATTATTTTACAATAAGAACGCTTGTTTTGGCACAGTTGGCGATATTATTGCTCACGCTGCCCAAAATCAATTTCTCTATTTTCCCCAGGCCCCTGCTTCCAATAATAACGAGATCAAACTTGCTCTTTTCCGCAAGGCTGCAAACGGTGTCCGAAGGATGCCCGTGTTTAAGCATTGTCTTAATTTCCAGGCCTTCATCCTTGCCGTAATCGGTTACTTTTTGCAATACCTCATTGGCGACTCTTTCCATTGTTGCCTTGTAATCTTCAACGACGGAATAAGGAACTGTGGAAATCATCAAGGGTTTTTCATCGACGACAGTTACGACAGTAACTTCCGCATTCATGCTTTTGGCAATTTTAACCGCCTCGACAAAGGTTTTCCAGGAATGCTCAGAACCATCAGTTGCAACTAAAATTTTATACATTTTAACGTCCTCCTAATTTTAAAAGATAAAATCATTTAAACCTGTGGAAACCCCATATATCCTTTTCTGTCATCTGTTGCAACCATTTTTTTAAACATTTGCCTGTTTGTCTACTATATGGCAGTTTTTAAAGATTGTCAAGATTATTTGCAGGTTATTGAGACTCCTTTATGGAATAAAAATAATTAGTCAGCAGGAAAGGATGCTCATTTTATGGCAGCACATGAAACAGAAATTTTGATCATCGGGGGCGGCATTGCAGGTACGGCCATAGCAAGAGAGCTGTCCAGGTATAGGGTTGATGCCATATTGGCAGAAAAGGGGGCAGACTTTGGCCAGGGCATTACCAAGAGCAGTTCCACCATCGTCAACCAGGGCTGCAATGTCATCACCTTCAGGCCGGAATATCACAACAGCCGCCTGGTTTGGGCCGGTATGCCCTTGATGGAACCCCTGTGCATGGAATTGCAGGTTCCTTATAAAAGGATAGGCTCACTTACCCTTTTTAAGAATAAAGCCGGTATGCGCCGGCCCAACAAACTGCTCAGCAGATTTGCCGAATGGAGCGGAAAATATCTCCCCCACGCCAAACCGCTGCAGCTTATCGGCAGGGATACGCTCCGCAGCTGGGAACCCAATGTTAACAGGCAATTCATCGGTGCAGTCTATGATCCCAATATTGCCATTACAGATCCGGTCAGGTTGACCATCGCCCTGGCCCAAAATGCCGGGCAAAACGGCATTGCCACGATGCTGAACACTGAAGTGCTGAATATATTCCCCGGGCTGGACAAATTTATGGTGGAAACGAATAATGGAACAGTTAGTTGCCGCTATATTATCAATGCAGCCGGGGAATATGTCGTCAAGATTGCCCGTAAGGTAAACGCCGATGATTTTGTGTTGTATCCTATCAAGTCCTATATGGCGGTCCTGGATAAGAAGGTCGGAAACCTGATCGGCCACATGGTAACCAGCGAGGAACACGGTACTGTCAATCCCACGGTTCATGGCAACCTCTTTTTTGGCATCTCCCCGGGATCCCAACGGCTGGGCCGGATTCATGATCATGCCACGGACAAAAAAATTGCCGATGCGGCTTTGGCACATGCCCGCCAGTTGGTACCGGCAATTTCTGAAAAGGGTATTATCAACTCCTGGGTTGGCTTTATCATGTACAGGAACTTTGAAACGGGCTGGCATGAATGTTCTGTCGGGGTATCGAGATGGGTACCCCGCTTTATCAACGCCAGCATTGGTTTTCCCGGCATTTGCGCTGCTCCGGCAGCAGCACGGGAAGTAATCGATCTGCTGTCACAGGAGGGGCTGAAACTTGAACAAAATCCCCGCTTTGAACCCGCCGGAAAGGCGCCGCCAATATTCAGCGAACTTTCCGACGAGGGGAAAAACCAGCTTATTGCCGGCGATAGCAGGTACGGCCAAATTGTTTGCCGCTGCGAAACCGTTACTGAAGGGGAAATAGTGGAGGCCATACAAAGCGGGGCAAGAAACCTGGATGGGGTTAAGTTTCGCTGCCGGCCAGGCATGGGGCGTTGCCAGGGCGCTTTCTGCGGCCCCAGGATAGCCCAGATTCTTGCACGGGAACTGGGTATCCCCCGGGAAGAGATAACCAAGAAGGACAGAGTATCCAGATACGCTTTGCTCAAGAACAAAGAATTGCTGGGGGCGGAATAGATGGAACGGCAGGATATAGATGTGGCCGTAATCGGTGCCGGCCCGGCCGGAATGGCCGCCGCTATCAAAGCCAGGGAAACCGGGGCGGAAAATGTCGTCATCCTGGAGCGGGACGAACGGCTGGGGGGACTGTTGCATCAATGCATCCATAGCGGTTTCGGCCTGCTCTACTTTGGTGAAAACCTGACCGGCCCGGAATATAGCCACCGCTTTAGCAAAAAGCTCATGGATTCGGGTGCTGTTCCCCTGCTGCAAACGACGGTTCTTCAGGTATCCAGGAAGAAGGAAATCACTGCAGTAAGCAAACAAAAAGGCCTTTTTATCCTAAGGCCGAAGTCGATAGTACTGGCCATGGGCTGCCGGGAACGCAGCAGGGGGAGCATCAATATACCCGGGACCAGGCCGGCAGGCGTGCTGACCGCGGGAACGGCACAGAGGCTCGTCAATATTGAGGGTTTTCTCCCGGGGAAAAAGATCGTCATACTGGGCACCGGGGATATTGGCATGATCATGGCCCGCCGCCTTACCCTGGAGAGGGCGGAAGTAAGAGCAGTGGTGGAGATACTGCCCTTTGTCGGCGGGCTGATTAGAAATGAAGTCCAGTGCCTGCACGATTTTAATATTCCGGTTTTTCTACGGCACACCATTACAAAAATTTATGGCGAGAGCAGGGTGGAAGCAGTGAGCATTGCCGCACTGGATGC
>CAZAQM010000218.1:0-3364 GCA_964487385.1 uncultured Dethiobacter sp. | reverse complement strand
GCATTGCCGTGGCTTTGGGATGTACATGCATCGGCCTTTCCCTCGGTGTGTTGGCCAATACTGCCTCAATCTTTCACCTGGTCGCCGGGGGGATTTTTTATGGGGTTGGTTTTGGCATGGGGCAGCCCACTTTGTTGGCCCTGTGCATCAGAAATACCTCCACGGATAAAAAAGGTGCTGCCAACGCTTCCTATTGGTCTGCCTATGATATAGGCATAGCCATGGGTTCCATCATCTGGGGGGCGGTGCTCTCCATCACCGGCTACAAGGAAATGTTTTATTTGAATGTTATCCCCATCCTCATTGCCCTGCTCATTTATTTCTGGAGGCGGCGGGATCCTTCGCTGCGCTCAGTATGACAGATTAATTTCCCGGCGGTTTTTTCAGCAGGGAGAACATATTTTTCTTGTAGGCCTCCACGCCGGGCTGATCGAAGGGATTGACTCCCAGCAGGCAGGCACTGGCGGCACAGGCCTTTTCAAAGAAGTAGACCATCTGGCCAAAGTAAAAAGGCGTCATTCCCGGCACAGTAATTTTAATACCGGGAACCCCGCCGGAAACATGGGCGGCCATTGTTCCCCGGCAGGCCTGATCATTGACGAAATGGAACGATTGTCCCGCCAGGTAATTCAACCCATCGATATCTTCCTCTATCTCCTCAATTTTCTGATCGGCAACGGGGCTCTCCACCCAAAGGGTGGTGGAAAAAAGATTTCTGTAACCATCCTGGATGAACTGGCCAAGGGAATGGAGATCCCTGGTAAAGCTTGCGCTGGCAGGGAAGATCCCCTTGCCGTCCTTTCCCTCGCTTTCGCCGAAAAGCTGTTTCCACCACTCGCTGAAATGGAGAAAAGAAGGATCATAGGTTGCCAGCAGCTCGGTTACTTTGCCCCTGCGGTAAAAAATATTCCTGGCTGCAGCATAGCGGTAGCTGGGGTTTTCCGCCAGTTCCCCCCGGCCGAAATGCCTGTGCCCGGCTGCGGCCCCCCGCATTATCTCGCCGATATCGATACCCCCGATGGCGATGGGCAGCAGTCCAACTGCCGTCAGGACGGAATAACGCCCTCCTATATCTTCCGGGACAGTAAAGGTGGTATAACCCTCCTCATCGGCAAGTTTTTTGAGGGCGCCCCGGGAGCGATCGGTTGTGGCAATAATCCTTTTTCTTGCCCCTGCCTTGCCATAGCGTTTTTCCAGCAGCCGGCGAAGAACCCGGAAAGAAAGGGCCGGTTCCAGGGTTGTTCCCGATTTGGAGATGATATTGATGGCCAGATCCCTTTCGCCAACCAGATCGAGGAGGTGCTCAAGATAGGAGGGGCTCATGTTGAAACCGGCAAAGTACACTTCGGGTCCCTTGCGCTTTTCCGGTGGAAGTTGATTGTAAAAGGAATGCTGGAGCAACTCCAGGGCGGATCTGGCCCCCAGGTACGAACCGCCAATACCGATAACGATAAAAACATCGGCCAGATTTTTTATTTCCTGCCCCATTTCCCCGATCCTTTTGAATTCTTCACGATCATAGTCCAGGGGCAGATCCACCCATCCGGCATATTCATGGCCCGGGCCCCTGCGTAAGTGGATCAGCTCATGGACCCGGGCAATTTCCGGTTCCAGGTATTCCCACTCATGTGGACGGATATAACCTTGATCTTCCAAACTGAAATGTATTTCTTTTTCCATGGGGTCCTCCTTTGGGGATGTGGCACGGTAATCCGCTCCGCTCCCCTTTTCCTGAAAAGGGTTTTTCAGGAAGCCTCTTGAATTTATCATAGCAGTAGTGTATTAATAAAACAATACCAAGCCGCTGTTACGCACCGATCTAATGGGTAGTATCCGGCATAAGGCTGCAATTATCCACAAGGAAACGGTGGCAGGGGGAAGGAAACACTAAGGAGTTGATCGCCGATGAACAAAGAAGAGCTGCTTAACAAAGCCGAACAACCTTCTAAAGATGCCATGAAGCTGCACCCTTTTTACCGGGGGAAAATAGAGGTTACCCTCAAAGCTGCCGTGCGGGACCTGAATGATTTTGCCATCTGGTATACCCCTGGGGTGGCGGCGCCCTGCCGGGATATCGTCCAAAATCCGCAAAACGTTTATCAGCATACCAATAAAGGTAATTTTGTTGCCGTGATCTCCGATGGGACGAGAGTTTTAGGGCTGGGGGATATCGGGCCGGAGGCTTCCCTGCCGGTTATGGAAGGCAAGGCCCTGCTCTTTAAGTACCTTGGGGGGGTGGATGCCTTTCCTATCTGTCTGGATACAAAGGATCCCGAAGAAATTATCAGGACGGTAAAAATATTGCAGCCTTCCTTTGGCGGTATTAATCTTGAGGATATCGAAAATCCCAAATGCTTTTACATCCTCGATCGCCTGCGCCGGGAATGTCATATTCCCGTCTGGCATGACGATCAGCAGGGAACGGCCTGTGTGACGCTGGCCGGGCTGATCAATGCCATGAAGATCGTGGGAAAAGACTTGTTAAATGCCCGTATAACCATGATTGGCGTCGGATCTGCCAATGTGGCCACCATGCGTCTGCTGCTGGCCGCCGGAGTTCCCCCGGGCAACATCATCATGTGCGATAGCAAAGGAATATTGCATAAGCAAAGGAAGGATATCACAGCGAGGCATCAGGAAAAACTGAAGATTATGGAGCTTACCAATGCAGAGCAGCGCACCGGCGGGATGGATGAGGCCATGAAGGGGGCTGATGCCGTTATCGCCTTGTCCAAACCGGGGCCCGGGACGATTAAAAAGCAGTGGGTCAGCGCCATGGCCGGGGAGGCCATCGTTTTTGCCTGTGCCAATCCCACCCCCGAAATCTGGCCATGGGAAGCCGGGGAGGCAGGTGCGGCTGTCGTTTCCACAGGGCGCTCCGATTTTCCCAACCAGGTCAATAATTCTTTGGGTTTCCCGGCCATTTTCCGTGGCGTATTGGATGTCCAGGCTAGCACTATTACCGACACCATGTGCATCGCCGCGGCCAGGGAGCTGGCAGCCTGCGCCACCGAAAAAGGCTTGAGGGCGGATAGGATTTTGCCGACGATGGATGACCTGGATGTTTTTCCCAGGGTTGCCGCGGCCACGGCCATGCAAGCCATCGAGGAAAATGTGGCGCGCCGGGTTCTTACACGGGAGGAAGTTTTGAAGCTGGCCAGGGAAAAGATTGGAGACGCCCAAAAACAGGTCAGATTCCTCATGGAAAAAGGGATCATCCCTCTGCCCGCCTCAAAATAGGCTGATGAGTGATTGCCGCTGCTGCCTAAACTCCGGCAGAACAAACTTTTTGCAGTGGAATCATGATTATAATTATAAATTTCCTATCTCAAAAATTCTTTGGATTTCCAGGGCCTTGCCGCTG
>CAZAQM010000217.1:0-3369 GCA_964487385.1 uncultured Dethiobacter sp. | reverse complement strand
ATCGGCAGCGACAGCAAGACCTTTCCGGGCGCCCTGCGGGCGGCGCTGCGCCAGGATCCGGATGTGATCATGGTGGGGGAGATGCGGGATCTGGAAACAGTTTCCATTGCCATTACCGCCGCGGAAACAGGCCATCTGGTTCTGGCCACCCTGCATACCGCCAGTGCGCCCCAGACGGTGGAGCGCATCATTGATGTTTTCCCCCCCAGCCAGCAGCAGCAGGTGCGTGTGCAGCTTTCAGGCACGCTGGTCGGCGTGCTTTCGCAGCGGCTTTTGCGCCGCAACGATGGCCGGGGCCGCATTGCCGCCCTGGAGATATTGATCGCCACCACGGCGGTGCGCAACCTCATGCGGGAGAGCAAGCTCCATCAGCTCTATTCCGTCATGCAGACCGGGGCGCGTTTTGGTATGCAGACCCTGGACAGGGCCCTGCAGGAGCACTATAAAAACGGGCTGATCAGCGTGGATGAGGTGCGCAAGCATGCTGCCGATGTGGATGCCATGGAACAATTTTTGCTGCAAAACAACAATGATTTCACCGCTTGAAGTATGTTTTAAAAATGGATTGTCCGGGAATAATTATTTTCAGCGGGCAGGAAAATTCACCCTTGCGGGCGAATTTTTATTTACAGGCAAAAAAAATGGAGATAAGTGGAGATGGTCCAAAGGAGGTAACGTTAATTGTGGGCGAGATAAAATTGAAGATAACTTTCTGGGGGGTCCGGGGATCCCGTCCAATTCCGGGAAAAGATACGGTCATCTTTGGCGGCAACACCTCCTGTGTGGCTGTAGAGGCTGGAGAAACGCTGATCATTTTGGACGCGGGAACGGGTATCTGCAATCTAGGAAACCATCTTATGGAAACAAGGGAAAAAATCGAAGCCCATCTATTCATTACCCACTTGCATTGGGATCATATCCATGGGTTTCCTTTTTTTACGCCCGCCCAACATACGCCAAATAAGCTGTATCTGTATGGGCCGAAGAAAATAAATCGCTCCTTTGCCAACCTGATGCAGGAGCAGATGTCCTATCCCTATTTTCCTGTTTTGTTTGAGGACCTAAAGGCCACCCTGCGAATAAAAGACGTATCAGGCGGCGATCGGCTGGAGGTTGCCGAGGGCTTGTTTGTCGGTACCGCCCCGAATAACCACCCCGGGGGCTGTCTTTCCTACCGCATCGACTATGGGGGCAAGTCCTGCTGCTATGTCACCGATACGGAACATTACCGCCACATAGATTCCACCCTGAAAAATCTAATCCTGGATGCCGATATGATTATCTATGACAGCAATTTTACCGATGCGGAATATGAGGGATACGATAAGTATGATACGAAGGTCGGTTGGGGGCATTCCACCTGGCAGGAGGGGATTAAACTGGCGCAAGCAGCCAACGTTTCCCAGTTAATTTTCTTCCACCATGCCACCCACCGAACCGATGAGGAGCTCTTCCAAATCGAGGAGGAAGCCCAGGGAATTTTTAAGAATTGCCGGGCTGCTGTCGAAGGCAGTTCCATCATTTTATAGAGAGGATCTTCGGGTGCCATGTCGGGGTTAAGGACTTTGGGAACCGCGTTGCACCGTGCGGGGCCATTTCTTTTACGGCGCCGTCCTCCGGAGATTCGCGATTTTATGAACTTCTGCCACCAGTTTGCCGCCATGTTATCTGCCGGTATACCAGTGCTGTCTGGCCTGGAGATTCTGGGTGAGCAAACGGAATCTTTCAGGCTGAGGGAGGGGATCAGGGCGGCGGCCAGGCGGATTGAACAGGGCAGCTCCCTGACAGAGGCTCTTTTACAGGATAAAAAACTTTTTCCGCCTTTTTTTCTGGGGATGGTCGAAGCAGGAGAAGCCGGCGGGATCCTGGATCAGGCCATGCAGCGGCTGGCGCTGCACTTTAAAAATAAATATGATCTGGAACAAAAGATTAAAACAGCGACTATCTATCCTAAGCTCATCTTTCTTCTCATTCTGGGGGTGGTCGCTTTTTTGCTGGCTTTTATTATTCCGTCCTTTGCCGAAACTTTTCAGGGCATGGGGGCAGTGCTCCCCCTGCCCACAAGGCTGCTGATCCTGATGGGCAAGGGGCTGCGGGCCCACTGGCACCTGGTGATCCTGGTAACCGCTGCCGCTTATTTGTTCATCCTTAGAGCCAAAAAAACCAAGAATATCGCTTACTTTTTCGATTGGTTCAGGCTGCGTCAGCCCCTTTTCGGCCGGCTTCACCATAAAATGATGCTGGCACAGTTTTGCCGCATCTTCAGTGCCATGCTCGGCAGCGGGGTGGATATCCTCAAAGCCCTGGATCTGCTGAAAAACGTCATCAACAACAGCGTTTTTGACGCCCATATACAGGATATAAAGCAAGCAATCATCGAAGGGGCCGGGGTAGCTGAAACGCTGGCAGCAGCCGGCATCTTCCCCCGTTTAATCATCGGCATGGCCAGCGTTGGCGAGCAGGCCGGCAGGCTGGAGGAGATGCTGGCGAGAGCTGCCGATCTTTATGAATCCGAAGTCAACTATGTGGCAGAAAGGCTCGGTGCATTGATCGAACCCACCCTGATACTTTTTCTGGCCCTGCTGGTAGGCGGGATTATGCTTTCTGTTTTTCTGCCGCTTTTTAATATTTTTAATCTTTATCTTTAAGTTTTATGGGAAGGGGAAGCAGCATTATGGCCAAACGGATCACCAAAGGCCTGCAGCAATACCTGGCCCGGGAAAATGGGCTGACGATCCTGGAATTCGTCGTCAGTTTGGCCCTTATCAGCATAGCCCTGCTTTCTTTTGCCAATCTGCTCAGCAGCAGCCTGGCGGCGGCAGTGCAGGCCGGCAGGATAACGCAGGCAGCCGCCCTAGCCCAGGAAAAGATGGAGACACTGCTCAGCTATTCCTATGGAGAGTTGGCCGCCGAAGAGGCAGAGCAGGGCGAAGCCTCCCTTGCCCTGGAAAATTTTGCAGGCCTTACCTGTAGCCATAATATTACCTCCGAAGGCCTGGAGCTGGACGGTTACCGGATCGAGGGGTTGCGCCTGGAGGTGGGGGCCACCCTGGAGGGGGGAAAAGAGTTTGCCAAATTTGTTACCTTTGTCTGCAAGGAACACCGCTGATGGGGGGGCGCCCTGCAGCGGTTACTCTTTTCCTGTCATTGCGGCGGAAAAAGGCTTTACCCTGCTGGAGGTTCTCGTTTCCATTGCCCTTTTTGCCGTTCTTGCCGGCACACTGCTCAGCCTCTTTCTTTTCTCGGCAAATGTTTTTCAAAAGGGCGCCGCCATGCTGGATCTGCAGCAAAACGTGCGTATCGCCGCCGACTTTATCATCCGGGACCTGCGCTTTGCCGGCACGCTGCCGGCCGTCAGCGAAAAAGAGA
>CAZAQM010000216.1:0-3405 GCA_964487385.1 uncultured Dethiobacter sp. | reverse complement strand
GGGAAAAGGACGAAAATGAGGGAACTCAAAACCAGTTCCCTCGATTATTATGCTGTGCTTGCCGCCGGCGGGATCTGCCTGGCAATCATCCTGACAGGCATCTAGGAGGGCTGTCGTTGGCAACCTACAAATTGGTTATCTCTTACGATGGAACTGCTTACCATGGTTTTCAATACCAGGAAAATGCCTTTACTGTACAGGAAGCCCTGGAAAAGGCCCTATACAAGCTATACGGGGAAATGATCAGAGTTGGGGCTTCGGGCAGGACTGATGCCGGTGTTCATGCCAGGGGGCAGGTGATCAGTTATCGTGCTTCGGAGCGGATTCCGGGGGAGCGGCTTAGGCAGGCCTTAAGCGGTGTTTTGCCCAGGGATATTGTTGTCCTGGAAGCCGCAAAGGCTGACGATAGCTTTCTTTCCCGCAAGGATGCCAAGGGGAAGATATACACATACGCCATCGATAACGGCCCTTGCCCTGATGTCTTTACCCGTAACTTTGCCTGGCACCTGCCCTGCCTTCTGGATTTGGAAAAGATGCGGGCAGCAGCGGAATTGTTCCTGGGGGAACATGATTTCCAGGCCTTCCAGGCGGCAGGAAGCCCGGTAAAAACCACGGTGCGCACCATTTATTCCCTCACCGTCACCAGGAAGAATCATTTTATTATCCTGCGCTTTGAGGGCAATGGTTTTCTTTACAAGATGGTGCGGCGCATAACCGGGACCCTGGTCAAGGCGGGTTTGGGAAAAAGGGAGCCCGGGGAGGTGCAGGCGGCATTAACGTGGGGCCAGCGCTGCTACGCCGGCCCCACGGCCCCGGCAAGGGGGCTTTGCCTGGAAAAAGTTTTATACTAGTCGCTCCCGTAATTGTCAATCGCGGCTTGACGGAGATCGATTATTATAATAAAATATCCTTTGTGATATGTTTCCAAGGGAAGGAGGTGCACGTTCTGTGCAAAAAACCTATATGGCAAAAAAAGAGGATATCGGGCAACAATGGTATCTGATCGATGCCGCCGGATTATCCCTGGGCAGATTGGCCAGCGAAGTGGCCCGGCTCCTCAAGGGCAAGCATAAACCAACTTATACGCCGCATCTGGACATGGGCGATTATATCGTGGTGATCAATGCGGCAAAGGTTGTTCTGACGGGGAAAAAGGCAGAGCAAAAGTTTTACTATCGCCATACCGGCTATCCCGGCGGGCTGAAAAAGATACGTTATGACGATCTGATGGAAAAGTGGCCGGAAAGGGCTATTCATCTGGCAGTAAAAAGAATGCTTCCCTCCAACCGGCTGGGAAGGTCTTTGTTGAGAAAGCTGAAAGTCTATGCCGGTTCCCAGCATCCTCATGAAGCGCAAAAGCCCATACACTGGGAGTATAAACCCAAAAGGGTTGCAGAAAATTAACAATTAACTTAAGCGAAAGGAGGAAAAGCAAAGATTGGCTCAAGTACAATATCGCGGTACAGGACGACGGAAAAAATCCATAGCCAGGATAAGACTTTTGCCTGGTGAAGGTCGTATTACCATTAACGAACGGGATCTCAATGATTATTTTGGGCAGGATACATTAAAAGTCGAAGTCCGTCGTCCCCTGGATGTTACCGCAACAAACGGGAAATTTGATGTTATTGCCAAAGTGGAAGGCGGAGGACTTAGCGGCCAGGCTGGCGCGATCAGGCATGGTATTGCCAGGGCGCTGCTGGAAGCGGATCTGGAATACCGTTCACTATTGAAAAAAGAAGGATTTCTAACCAGGGATCCCCGTATGAAAGAGCGTAAAAAATACGGATTGAAGAAAGCACGCCGTGCTCCCCAGTTCTCTAAACGTTAATATTTATCCATGCTCAAGTCGCCAAGACTGGCTGGCAATATTGCCGGCCTTTTTTGTATTGTCTAGGGGAATTGCTCCAATATTGAATATCTTCCCGGGGTTACAGGCGGCAAATGGGCATATCTTGGTAGTTGTCAAACAGTTGAAAGTCTATTATAATGAAATTATAGGAAAAGGGTTGATCAGACAAAACTGGGGAAGGTTGATTATGCTGATATCAAATTATCTGAAGGAAAAAAGCAAAAATGGTACTGTGCATATTACCTTAATTGACCCGATGAAGCAGTCCGCCGATGTCGCCGGAAGGCTGGCGCTTACAGCCCAGGAGGTGGGAAGCGATCTGATCCTGGTTGCCGGTATGAGCGGGCTCACCCAGAAAAACCTTCTTGAAACGGCGAGTGCCATAAAAGAGAAAATATCGATACCCGTGGTGTATTCGCCTGTTGGCGCCGAAGCGCTTTGTTTTTCTTTTGATGCTTTGTTGTTTTCCAGCCTGTTAAATGCTAAAAACTGTTCTTTTATCAGCGGCGGACAATCCAAGGCAGCCATTATTTTAAAGAGGATGGAAGTGGAGACGATATCTGTCGGTTATCTGATCATCGAGCCGGGGATGAAAATAGGGGAGGAAACCGATCTGGAGCTGATTCCCAGAGACAATTACTGGGCTGCTTCCAGCTTTGCTGTGGCAGCCGAGCTTTTCGGCATGAAATTCATCTATCTGGAGGCCGGTATAAGTGCCGCCCAGCCGGTTCCCGCCGGTATGATCCGCGCTGTCAAAAAAGAACTCTCCATTCCCCTCATCGTCGGAGGCGGGATCCGCACTGCTGTCGATGCCCGGCGGGTAAGGCAGGCCGGAGCGGATGTGGTCGTCACGGGGACAATTATCGAAAATGCCGGATATCGAGAGAGACTGCGCTCCATTCTCAGCGCTTTAAAGGATTGATCTTTCGCACTGTTTGCAATAATATAAATATGGGCAACAACAAAGCATTCTGAAAGGGGTTTATGAATGAGGAAACTACTATTGCTCATCGTCGGATGCTTTTTTTTATTAGCTGCGGGTTGTACTTTTCAGCAGCTGGATGCGGAAGAAACATTGGCCAGGCCGGATATACTTTGGAAAACGACATGGCTGATCGAAGAGCGCCAGGCAAGGATCGATCTGAGCACGGAGGATGCTTTTCTGGAGGCCTCCTGCCTCATCAATTACCAGGGGGAGGAAACTGTGGAGGATGTGCGGGTTGCCATGGCCAGTCCTTTAACCGATGTGCTCATTGCGGAGGATTTGGCCAAAACCTTCAGCGTGGTCAAACCGGGCGATAAGCTTAAGTTTTCCTTTGATACCGTCTATCCCCACTGGAAAAAGAAAGTTCCCACCGCCATTTTAACAGAAAAGATCATCGACGACTTTAATAACAATTCCTATGTCTCCGTCTGTTGGAAAGGCGATGAGGATGAGCACTGCGTCAAATTTTTTACCTTTGGTGAGTGAATGATATCTTTGCCATGAGCGAAAAGCTCTTCATCGCAGTGTTCTACACGGGAATTCACAGATAAAGGAGCAATCCGGCAGC
>CAZAQM010000215.1:0-3474 GCA_964487385.1 uncultured Dethiobacter sp. | reverse complement strand
CCCCATGACACCGGGAAGGTAAAGTTTCCCAGCCAGGGCAAAGAGCAGGCCCAGCAGAATAATTGCCAGCAATATAATGGCAAGTGGTGTTTTTTTAAAATTCATACTCTAACTCCAATAACTCCCCATAAAATGCTTTCCAACCCAACGCTGTTTCGTCGGCAGGGGAAAGATGGAACCAGGATAATCACCGGCTGGGTGGCGCAAAGGGTTCCGGCGGCGCCGGCCTGCGGCCAAAATGATAAAGGATCGCCTGGCAGATACGCCGGGAAGCCAGTCCGTCACCGTAGGGATTGGCCGCATGAGCCATGGCTTCATAGGCCTGCTTTTCGCCCAGCAGGCGCGAGGCCAAAGCGACGATTTCTTCCCGCTTCGTGCCGGCCAGCAGGGCGGTCCCCGCCTCCAGGGCTTCGGGGCGCTCCGTAACGCGCCTGAGGACCAAAACCGGCCTGCCCAGGGACGGAGCCTCCTCCTGTATACCTCCAGAATCTGTAAGGATGAGATGGGAGCGGGCCATCAAATTGTGAAAGGAAAAGGGATCCAGCGGTTCCAGCAGCAGCACCCGGGGGTGATCCTGCAGGAGGCGGAAAACCACCTGGCGCACCTGAGGATTTTTGTGCACGGGAAAGACGAGAAAGGTGTCGGGAAAAGCCTCTAGCAGGTCCCGCAGGGCCAGAGCAATGGATTCCATGGGCCAGCCTAAATTTTCCCTCCTGTGGGCCTCCACCAGCAGGATCCGGTAGCGGGAAAAGTCCAGCTTCCTCAGCAGGGGATCGGAGAAGCTAAAATCCGGCTGTACAGTAGTTTGCAGCGCATCGATGACCGTATTTCCGGTAACGAAGATCGCCCCCTCATCGATTCCCTCCCTGAGAAGGTTTTCCCGGGCCAGGCCGGTGGGGGCAAAATGCAGCTGGGCGATCACGCTGTTCAATCGCCGGTTGATCTCCTCGGGGAAAGGCGCATAGCGTTCCCCCGTGCGCAGCCCCGCCTCGATATGGCCCACGGCAATCTTTTGATAAAAGGCCGCCAGCGATCCGGCCACGGTGGTGGTGGTATCCCCCTGCACAAGGACCAGATCGGGCTTTTCCGCCTGCAGGAGCCTGGCCAGCCCCTCCAAAGCCCTGACGGTGATATGGGTCAGGCTTTGGTCCTCCTTCATGATATCCAGATCATAATCTGCCTCCAGCTTAAAAAGAGAAAGCACCTGGTCAAGCATCTCCCGGTGCTGTGCTGTCAGGCATAAGATCGATTTAATTTCGCCGGTTCCCTGCAAATGCCGGAGGAGCGGGGCCATTTTGATGCCCTCGGGTCTCGTGCCGACGATGCTCATTACTTTTACTTGGGACATGGATCGTAATTCACCCTTTCGCTAACCTTTTTTGCGATGCTGGTGGCGTCTGGGAAAAAAGGGGAACCCTTCCACTGCCCGTTGAAAAACGGTGAGCGTATCCAAACGCCTGAGCCCCAACAGGACGATGAGAAAAATCACCGGAATAAAATACAAAGCCGCCGGTTTGCTAAACTGTTGAAAAAGGATCGCTGCTCCGCCAAAATAGAGGCTGATCAGATAAAGGACGATGGTCGTCTGCCGGGGAGTAAGGCCCAGGCCCAGGAGCTTATGGTGAATATGGCCCCGATCGGCCTGGAAGATGGAACGTCCGCTCTTGAGGCGGCGCCATATGACATAAAAAGTATCGGTAATGGGCAGTCCCAGAATCAGTATGGGTATGATCAGTGCTGTGAGGGCAATCTGTTTGGTGGCGCCCATGATGGAAAAGCCTGCCAGCATAAAGCCCAGGAAAAGGCTGCCCGTATCGCCAAGAAAGATGCGTGCCGGCGGAAAATTGAGGGGCAGAAACCCCAGGGCTGCGCCGGCCAGGATCAGGCAGAGGAGGGAAAGCAAGGGAAAATCCCCCCAGGTATAGGCAAACATGACGATGGCGGCAATAGCCGAAACCCCCGTGGCCAGCCCATCCACCCCATCGATGAGGTTGACGGCATTGGTGACGCCCACGACCCAGATCAGCGTCAGGGGAACGACAAAAATCCCCAGAAATACCATGTCCTGAAAGGGAAAAGTGATGAATTCAATTTTAATGTTAAAAGCCAGCAAAATTAACGCGGCGGCAAACTGCCCGGCAAGCTTGATCCGGTAGGAAAGCCCCCGGATATCGTCGATAAGGCCCAGGGCCAGGATCAGGCTGCTCCCCAGGAAAAGCCCCCAAAAACGCTCGCTGCCCTGCCAATAAAAGATGACAGCTCCGGCGATCAGCCAGAAGGCCAGATAAACGGCGGCCCCCCCCAGCAGGGGCATGGCCTGTCCATGATTTTTGCGCTGATCGGGATGATCCAGGATGCCGAACCGCAGGGCCAGGCGCCTCATCAGCGGTGTAAAGGCCAGGGCTAGAATAAAAGCCGCAGCCAACGAAATAAACTGCATAAAATATTCCTGCCTTTTAGGCAAAATTAGTGCTCCAGGCCCAGAAACGGCCTCTTGCTGCTCTTGCCTCCAAATTGTCGCCTCTTGGGCGGGAAAGCGATGAAGATGAAACTATTCATACCTCCCGTAATGTATGACGGACCGAGAAAGTTTTGGTTACGCCATTAAGAAAAAATAACAGGAGATAAAGGGACCTTAATCTTTGACATAAATCGCATTGCTGTAGATCCAGGGGACTGCTTTTCCCAGCAATGGGCGCCAGTATACTTCCGCCCTGAAGACCCCCGGCTGCGTGATGGGGAAGAGAAAATCCCTTTGCCGGTTTTCATGAATCAGCTTTCCATTATGGATAATGCGCACCGTCCCCCGCCCCGAGGGGGAAAGAATGTGCAGTGCCATGCCGGGCAGAAGGCGTGCCTCTTCGCCCATGCCGGCTTCTTCCTCCCCGTTCCGGTATGCGGCGAAACGGAACCCCCGGGTGGGAAAAAGATAATCGCTGCCGATAAAAAAAGCGCCCAGGCGCAGAGCCCCGAGAACCTGCCTCAGTGCCTCTGCGGACCGTTGGCTCAGCTCCTCCTTCAGGAGCAAATGGGTATTGATCGTACGGAAAAGGTATTTATAGTCCAAAATAGAAAGCTTAAAAATACCTGACTTTACCGGAAAGGCATGTGCATCGGTCCCGCCGAAGGCCACCACCGGGCGGCCAAGCGCCAGTTGATCCCATTTCCTGATCGTTTCCGCCTCCGGCGCAGCTGCACCCCGGTATCGATCAGCCCAGTACCAAAAAAGGGCCGCCGGCCAACTGCGGTAGGCTTCCCTCCAAAGAGAGCTGAAATTCCAAATTTCCAGCCCGCAAAAACCTTCTGCATCCCAACGATCCCAGGCATAAAAGGCGCCCCCCAAAAAGGCGGGGTTGGGTTTTTCAGCGGGGTGGGCCAGATAGCCGAAGCCCCCCTGGGCATTGACCGCATCGATGGTTCGCTGGGGATCCCCGTCATCTGCTGAAATGGCCTCATGCGTCCCCAGAGCGATAT
>CAZAQM010000214.1:0-3492 GCA_964487385.1 uncultured Dethiobacter sp. | reverse complement strand
GGAGACAAAGGTTAGCACTCTCGATTCAAGAGTGCTAATTTTAAAAATGTCAAAGGGGGGGCAGGAATGAATCTCAGCGCCCGAAAAAAAGAGATACTGCGAGCGATAGTGATCGACTATGTCAAGGCGGCACAGCCTGTTGGCTCCAGGACGATAGCCAGGCGCTATCTGATCGGGTTGAGTCCTGCCACCATAAGAAATGAGATGGCTGATCTGGAGGAGATGGGCTATCTTACCCAGCCCCATACCTCTGCGGGAAGAATTCCATCGCAAAAAGGTTATCGTTTTTATGTGGATGAGCTTATGGAGGCGACGGATCTGCCCGAGGAGGAGAAGAAAACGATCAAGCGGGCCTACCATGATCGCAAGCTGAGGGAGATTGAGGATATTATCAAATATACCTCCCAGCTTCTTTCCTCCCTGACAAACTATACTTCATTGATTCTTGGCCCGCGTCTGAAGAAGAGTGCCTTTAAAAAGATGCAGATCATGCCCGTCGATGCACAAAGGGGTTTGCTCGTCCTGGTGACGGACACCGGTTTTGTAAAGAACAAGCTGATCAACTTGCCCCAAACATTGTCGGTGGATGAGTTAAGCCGCATCGTCTCCTATCTCAACAGTAAATTAAAAGGCCTGACAGTCAACAGGATTACGTCGACCCTGATCGGGGAACTGCGCCGGGATCTCTATTCCCATGTCAAATTTTTGGAAGATACTTTTACGCTGTTGGAGGAGAGCCTGGCTGAAGATGAAAGGCGGGTTTTCCTGGGAGGAACCACAAATATACTAAACCAGCCCGAGTTTGGGGATATTGAAAAGGTAAAAGCCCTGCTCACCCTCTTCGAGCAGCATTCATTGTTGGCCACGCTGCTGGCCAGGCCGGTGGTCGGTGTCGAGGGCATCGTCATCAAAATTGGCCGGGAAAACCTGTTGGACGAGGTCAGGGATTGCAGCCTGGTGATGACTACCTATTGCCTGGGCCGGGAGGTCGTCGGCACAATTGGCCTGCTGGGCCCGACGCGTATGGAGTACTCCAAAACTATTGCTATACTGCAGCACGTCGTTAATTCCCTGCAAAAAATATAGCGGTTTGAGATAAACTAAAAAGGCGGTGATGGCATTGACGGAAGATAGCCTGCATTTATCCGATAAGGAGGAGGAAGAAAAAAAGGATATGCAGAAAAACAATGGCAGTGGATTTACCCCTGATGGTGAAACAAACGGTGTTGAGCCCGAACAGGCGGCAAAATTGCAAGCCCGGGCAGGCGAACTGGAGCAGGAAAAACAGGAATTAACAGCCAGGTTGCTCAGGCTGCAGGCCGATTTTGATAATTATCGTAAGAGGATGAGAATGGAAAAGGAAGCCCTGGAGGAAAACGCCAACTTTAACTTTATCCTGAAACTGTTGCCGGTAATGGATAACCTGGAAAGGGCCTCCGCATCTTCGGCAGAGGCAAAGGAGGCCATTGTGGAAGGTTTGGCATTGATATCCAGGCAATTTACAGAGATACTTAAAAAAGAGGGAGTCACGCCCATGGATTGCCAGGGTAAACCCTTCGATCCGTACTTCCACGAGGCTGTCACCCAGGAACAAAGCGCGGATCATGCCCCGGGAACCGTTATCGAGGAGATCCAAAAGGGCTATATGATGAAGGATAGGGTTTTGCGCGTGAGCATGTGCAGAGTGTCCGGTGAATGAACCGGGAAAACAATTCAGGAACTATCTGATAATAATTAAATAAGGAGGGTATAAAATGTCAAAAGTAGTGGGTATCGATCTGGGAACGACCAACTCTGTAATTGCTGTCCTGGTTGGCGGGGAGCCTGAAATTATCTCCAACGCGGAAGGCAGCAGGCTGACTTCTTCTGTTGTTGCTTTTACAAAAGACGGGGAGAGGATTGTCGGCCAGGTGGCCAGGCGGCAGGCCATTACCAACCCTGATCGCACCATCTCCTCCATTAAGAGGGAAATGGGTTCAAATTTTAGGACGGAAATCGATGGCAAAAACTATACTCCGCAGGAGATCTCGGCCATGATTCTGCAGAAGCTCAAGACAGATGCTGAGAGCTACCTTGGGGAGAAGATTGATAAAGCGGTTATCACGGTCCCGGCTTATTTTAGCGACAGCCAGCGGCAGGCTACCAAGGATGCGGGGAAAATTGCCGGGTTGGAGGTGCTGCGCATTATCAACGAACCGACCGCCGCTGCCCTGGCCTATGGCATGGATAAGGGAGAAGACCATACCATTTTGGTTTATGATCTTGGCGGGGGAACATTTGACGTCTCTATCCTGGAGTTGGGCGAAGGCGTTTTTGAGGTGAAATCCACCAGCGGGAACAACCGCCTGGGCGGGGATGACTTTGATCAGAAAGTAACTGATTTTTTGGTTTCCGAATTTAAAAAAGAAACGGGTGTCGATCTGGCGAAGGATCGCATGGCACTGCAGCGCCTCAAGGATGCCGCCGAAAAGGCCAAAATTGAGCTTTCCACCGTTACGACAACCAATATAAACCTTCCCTTTATTACGGCCACGGCGGATGGGCCCAAGCACCTGGATATTAATCTGACCCGGGCAAAATTTGAGGAGTTGATCTCCGATCTGGTGGATAAAACAGTAGGGCCCATCAAGCGGGCGCTTTCCGATGCCGGGCTTGATCCCTCCGGTATCGACCGTGTGCTCCTGGTGGGGGGCTCCACGAGGGTACCCCTGGTCCAAAAAGTTATTAAAGATATCCTCGGCAAGGATCCTCACAGGGGTGTGAACCCCGATGAGGTGGTCTCCCTGGGTGCTGCCATCCAGGCCGGCGTCCTTTCCGGAGAGGTAAAGGATGTCCTGCTTCTGGATGTTACGCCTCTTTCCCTGGGGATCGAGACGCTGGGGGCGGTCTTTACCAAAATCATTGAGCGCAACACGACCATTCCCACATCGAAGAAGCAAATTTTTTCCACTGCGGCAGATAGCCAGACCAGCGTGGAGATCCATGTACAGCAGGGTGAACGTCCCATGGCTTCCGATAACAAGACTCTTGGGCGCTTTATACTGGACGGGATTCCCCCGGCGCCCCGGGGCATACCGCAGATCGAGGTATCCTTCGATATCGATGCCAACGGAATAGTCAATGTCTCCGCCAAAGATCTGGGCACCGGGAAAGAACAAAAGGTAACCATTACCGCTTCATCGGGCCTTTCCAACGAAGATATCGAGGATATGGTCAAACAATCCAAGCAGCATGCCGAGGAAGATAAAAAACGCAAAGAGCTGGCCGAGGCAAAAAACCAGGCCGATTCGCTTATCTATTCGGCTGAAAAGACCATGCGGGATCTCGGTGAAAAGGTTACAGGGGAGAAGAAGGCCAAACTGGAACAAGCAATCAAGGAGCTGCGGGAAGCGGCCGACAGCGGCAATCTGCCCAGGATAAAGACGGCCACCGACGCACTTAATTCCAGCCTGCACGAGGTGTCGTCGCTGCTTTATGAACAGGTAAAAAATG
>CAZAQM010000213.1:0-3506 GCA_964487385.1 uncultured Dethiobacter sp. | reverse complement strand
CTGCCAACTGGCAGGATCTTTCCTACATAAAACCCGAACTCGTTGCTCCAGGCACAAAGATTGTTTCTGCCTGGCCGGGCAATGGTTATGCTACCCTCGACGGCACATCCACAGCAGCCGCCCACCTTTCGGGGGCCGCTGCCCTGCTCCTGCAGGCCAAGCCTGGGCTTACCCCCGGAGAAATAAAATATCTCTTGAAAAGCACCGCATCCTGGGATCCCCTTTGGGATGAGTTTGGCCGGCGTCCCAACAATGTATATGGTTATGGGCTGCTGGACGCCTATGCGGCAGTTAAGGACGAGCCTCTACTCCCGGCAGAACTCCTTTTCTTTGATGGGGCCGAACAAGGAATCATGAACTGGAAAACCTCCCCGGAAAACCCCTGGAAAATTACCCGGGAACTGGTTGCGGGCGGCAACTTCTCCTTTGCCGATTCCCCTTGGGAAGAGTACAAAGATAACACTGCCTCCTGGATAGCCCTTGTAAAACCCGTCTCCCTGGAGGGGTACCACAGCCCCATCCTTTCTTTCCGGCACTTTTATGATCTGCGGCAAAGCGGGGAGAAAAAGGACTGGGCCTATGTGGATATTTCCTTCGATGGCATCAACTGGTCCAGCCTTTATCATTTTTCGGGAAGCAATGGTAAATTTGAACACTTTTATGCCCCCATCAGCTACCCGGAGGAAGCAAAAACCCTTTACTTTCGCTTCCGGCTGCAGAGCAATGACAACGGCCCGGGGAAAGGATGGTATATCGATGACATTGCGCTTTCAGCATTTCCGCTCCCCCTGCGGGCCCTGGATCGCCTCAGGCTGGCCCCGGAAAGAACGAGGATTAGCCAGGGGGAAAAAATCCTTGTAAGAGCGGATGCCCTGTTTTCCACCCACACATTAAAGGAGATCGGGCCGGAAAAGATCCTCTGGCACTCCTCCAATCCCGCCTCAGTCCAGGTTAACAATGGAGAGGTGACAGGGCTGGCCCCCGGTGAAAGCATCATCAAGGGAACTTTTTACGGCAAATCGGCGGAGTTTAAGGTCGTCGTCATAGATGTTCAGGCGGCCACGCCCCATCCCCCGCCGGGAACGTATATCAACGCGGCAGAGGTAACCCTGGGGCCCGACGCCCCGGGTCTAAAAATCACCTATACCCTCGATGGCAGCGATCCTGATCAGAAGAGCGCCGTCTATGAAAAACCCATCGCCATAGATAAAACAAGCATTTTAAAAGCGCGGACCTACCTCGAAGCCATTCCGGGGCCGATAGCGGAGTTTTTCTACACTATTACAGAAGGGGCATACATATCAGGGATTGTGCATACCGAGGGAAAGCCTTTAAGCGGGAAGAAAACAACACTTGTTTTTACGTCACCAGATGGCAAAAAAAGCTATCCCGTTACCTCTTTGGCTGTGGATGGCTCTTTTAGCCTGGATCTGCCCCTGGGCAGCTATCTCCTTTCCGCAGGCTGTGAGCAACACCTGACGACGGTCCTCCGGGTACAGGTAAACAAAAAGGCGCCGCTCAACCTGGGCTTGATCAAGCTCAGGGCGGGCGACCTCAATAACGACAACAAAATCGATCTGACCGATCTGACCATTCTATCCCTAGCCTATCATAGCAGGCCCGGCGAGAAAAACTGGAACCCCCCGGCCGATCTGAATGGCGACGGCCTGATCGATACCCAGGACCTTAATATGCTTCTGCAGAACTATGGAGCACGGGGGGATAGTGCGCCTTAGGCATTGAATTAATCACGCTTTCAGGATACAATTAAGATAAATTAATGAGGAGGAAAATTCCATGCCGGCCAACCTTACACCGCAGTACCATGCGGCTGAAGATGCTTTCAAGAAAGCTTCCACGCTTGAAGAAAAGATCGAAGCCCTGCAGGAAATGCTGGCCATGATACCCAAACATAAAGGGACAGAAAAACTGCAGGCCGATATCAAGCGGCGCCTTTCCAAGCTAAAAGATGAAGGTGAAAGAAAATCCAAGGGCAGCAGTTACAATCCTTTTTTTGTAGAAAAACAGGGGGCGGGGCAGGTGGTCATGATTGGCTATCCCAACACCGGCAAGTCGGCTCTTCTCTCCGCCCTGACCAGGGCCAAAGCCAAAGTAGCCGAATATCCCTTTACAACCACTATCCCCCTGGCGGGAATGATGCCCTGCCGGGATATCTATATCCAATTGGTCGATACCCCCCCCATCAGCGGGGAAGGCCCGCCGCCAGGGCTGTTAAACACTCTCCGCGGGGGGGATCTTCTGTTGATCACCATCGATATAGGCTCAGATCTTTGCCTGGAACAGGCTGATGAAACCCTTTCTTTTCTGCTGGAGAAAAAAATAATCTATGATCTGGAGGGCCACGTTCCTCCCTCCAATGAAGACACGGAATTTACCGGGCAAAAATTCTTTCCTTTCCTCATCGCCGCCACAAAATCCGATCTGCCGGAGAGTCAGGATAATTTGCAGGTTTTAAAGGAGCTAAACCCGCACCTTTTTTTCCTCGAGGTGTCCGTTAACGACGAAACAAGCCTGGAAAAATTAAAAGAAGTTATCTTTGAATCCCTGAAAATTATCAGGGTTTATACCAAGGCGCCGGGGAAACAGGCCGATCTGGGCACGCCCTTTGTCCTGAAAAGGGGGGAAACCGTCCTGGACCTGGCCTACAACATCCACCGGGATTTTCCGGATCGCCTGAAAAATGCCCGCATCTGGGGATCCTCCAAGTTTGAAGGCCAGGCGGTGGCCCGGGACTACGTCCTGGAAGATGGGGACATAGTGGAGCTGAACGTCTGAGGCTTGAGGGCATATTTATCTCCCAAGATACTTCCTCTTTAAACTCGACAAAGCTTCTCTCGCATCTATAAGCTGGTCATCGAAAGTGTACTCGGCTTCGGCTTCCGCGATAGCCGCATCGAGTTTACAAAATAGTGTCGGCAGAACAAAAAGTGTCCATTAGGACACTTTTTAAAGTTTGGCTAAGAGAATGGAATTCGAACCCACGAAACGACTGATCACCGTTTACTCGATTCCGGGTCGTATAACCTGCCAGGCAAGGAAAGCGGAACCTTGGAGAAACCATAGCCTCGAATCGGCACAACAGCTCATCCAAATTTACTGTTGCTGGCGTACTACAACCTGGGAGATTTCACTTCTTTTTTAGCTTTTCCATGAGCAACTGGTTGACGAGCTGCGGGTTGGCCTGGCCCTTCGTTTCTTTCATGATTTGGCCCACCAAAAAGCCCAGGGCTCTCTTTTTGCCGTCGCGATAATCCTCAATGGACTTGGGGTTGGCAGCCAAAACGGTGTCGACGTGCCGGCGGAGGGTATCCTCATCGGAGATCTGCGTCAGCCCTTTCTCCGCAATGATCGCGGCTGCATCCTTCCCGGTGTTGAACATCTCCTCGAAGACCGCCTTGCCGATTTTCCCGCTTATTTCACCCTTGGCCATGCTCTGCAGCAGGCTGCCCAGCGCCTGCGGCCTGACCTTCGATTCCGTTATCTCC
>CAZAQM010000212.1:0-3519 GCA_964487385.1 uncultured Dethiobacter sp. | reverse complement strand
TATAAACTATTTCCAAAAGGCGCACTCCCTCGGTATTAGTAATTTGCCACAGCTACTGTACTCTCATAATACCAATTTCTTTGGAAAAAGTCAGCCCCCGGCACAGAAAAGATTAACGTAATAACCCGGTCCCTGCCTAAGCCTGTGGCTGCAACGCCTCCTCCGGCCCGGGCGCCGGCTCTTCGCCCCGTATATCCGGAAGGGTAAAGGCCAGGATAATGCCCAGAATGGGGAGAAGGCTAATGAGATTCATCGTAAAGGGAAGTCCATGGGAATCGGCAATGGCGCCAAGCAGTGTTACTCCCACAGAACCCATGCCCACGCCAAAACCCAGCATCAACCCCGAAGCCAGTCCGATGTTGTGCGGCAGCAGCCTCTGCCCGAATACGACTGTCGTGGAGAAAGTAGAGATTATGGAGAGTCCGGCCACAACGGCAAAAACGTAGACCCATATGCCGCCAAGGTGCAAAAACGGGTAGATTACCAGCAGAGAGGCAATCATGGAAAACAAAAGGCCGCTGCGCCCCCCGAAACGATCGGCAAAGGGTCCGCCCAGCACGGTACCTACAGCCCCGGCAATTAAAAACAGGCTAATCAGATACTCCGGCCCGGCAATACCTTTGAAAGCAGGAAAATAAAAGGGGATGAAGTAAACCAGCCCCGAATGTATCCAGGATCTGACAGTCACATACAATATTAACAATAGCAGATGGGCCGCCCTGTTGTTATTGCCCATAACCCTTTTTTTCTCTTTTTTTCGGGCCGATTTTTCATTGAGAATTATTTTAAACCTGGGTAAAAGAAACAAGAAAACAAGGGCAGCTAGTACTCCCGGAATCATTACACCGTAAATTGACTCCATGCCGGAAAAACTGAGGACAAAGATGGCCAGTAGCGGGCCAAGGGCAAAACCAATATTGCCCCCCACGGAAAAAACGGCCATCGAGGAACCGGCCCTGCCTTCCCTGCTGACATAGTGGGCCAGCTTGGAGCCTTCGGGGTGAAAGCCCGCCACACCGATGCCACTTAGCAGCACCACTACCAGGAGCAATCCATAGGTGCTGACCATACCAGTTAGCGCCAGGCCAAAGCCGGAAAGAAAAAGCCCCATGGGCATCAGCCAGGGCATGCTAAAGCGATCGCTCAGCACGCCAAAAACCGGTTGGATAATGGCTGAACTAAGCATGAATGCCAGGGCAATGGTGCCCACCTGTAGGTAGCTGAGGCTGAGGCTTTGTGCCAAAAGCGGTGTGATGATCGGAAGAACACCCTGGCCTAAATCAACGACGAGATGGCCGAAACACAGTATCAATAAATACACACTAGACAAAATAATCCCCCTAACTTTTAACAAACCTGTCGATACAAAAATTTAGTAGTTCTTCTACTCATACTGCGCGAAATCCTCTTAGTGGAAAAAATAAAAAAGGGCACTGGCAGGTAGCGCCAAGCGCCCCATTCTATCCCGATCAGCACACCGGGATACCCCATCCCATTAACAGAGGCATGGAAAGCCTATCAGGCTTTTATATAATTAATGGCTTCCTTATTGCATACCTCGCTGCAATTGCTGCACTGAAAACAGAGGGCTGTATTGATGGCAGCCTTTTCCTGCGACGCATCCACCGCTATTGCTCCCGTAGGGCATACTTTTTCGCATAGTTTGCATCCGGCGCAGTCTTCTTCGCTCACCCTGCGGGAAAACAGTGCATACCTGCCAAAAGTCCTCTGCAGCGCCCCAAACGGGCAAATAAGGTTGTGAAACATTGCCGGGTTGTATTTAAAGGCTGCGAACAAGGCAATGATCAGCCAGATGGGCAGGATAGGAAGATTAATATGCCAGATTTTCCTGGTGATTATCACGGCAGCGATGCTGATTAGCAGGGCCACCCAGGCAAATTTTCCCGAAAGAAGAAAAATCGGCGCCCCTTTCCTTTTAATTTCGAGCCTGTGGGAAAGCCGATCCGCCGGGATCATCAGCGTATTCATGGGGCAAACATACCCGCAGTAAACCCTGCCGAAAAGCAAGGCAACGGGCAGGCTCACGGCAAACAATCCCAGCCACAGCATCACCTTTCCGTTAGCGACTAAAAATAAAAATACAGCCAGAAACAGCCAGCGTATTATTGTCACGATATAATTCACTGAAAATTCCCCCTTACAGTGGTTTGTTTTTCCTTATCATACAGATATAATAGGAAAAAAGGCGTTACCAAGGTAACACCCGCTTGGGGGTTTTTACGATCAAATTAGTCGATCAGATTAAAAATATAACGCTGGTACAATCTTTACCCCATGAAACTATAGAAAATTACTTAAAAACCGGAAATTTCAGGGTGGTTTCCCTGGGAAAAAACAACATCATTCATTTTGCCGGCGAAAGGTGCACTGCTTTGGAAATCATCCTGTCGGGAAAGGTTGTCGTCGAGCGAATAGACGAATCGGGGGATCTGCTCACCATCGCTGAATTTTACAGCGATGATATTCTTGGGGGAAACGTCCTCTTTTCCAGAAACCCCCATTATCCCATGACGGTGACTGCCCGGCTGCCTGTTTCGATACTAAGGATAGACAGGGAAATTTTGTTCGCCTTGTTTTGCCAGAACCCTGCCTTTTTGCGTACATATCTGGAATTTATATCCGATCATACCCAGATTCTTGGAGATAAAATCAAACACTACGTCAACAGAACAATACGGGAAAGCATCATCAGTTTTTTGCATTATGAAAGCAAAAAACAAAGCTCCAGGCATATCAGGCTTAACATGACCAAAAAAGCGCTGGCGGAAAAAATGGGCATTCAGCGCACATCGCTCTCCCGAGAGCTGGCTAAAATGCGAAAAGAAGGCCTGATCAGGTACGATGCCCGCTCGATCGATATTATAGGCCTTTTTTGATTCAATGATCCACCCTCGCAGTAACCGATAGCAGTCACTCCGCCCGGGTGTCCAGCGTTTGCAGGAGGGCGAAGACGGATTGCAGCACCCCGGTATCAGTCGCCATGCCCCTCCGAAAGTTCTATTTCGCTAACACATTCTGTCTTGATCTTTTTCACAAGGAATTGCAGAGCGCCGACGACATGGGGCCGGATGTCGCCGCCAATGAGCACATACATGATATCGTCGCCCACCTGGAGCCGGCCTTCGTTGAGCCACACCTTAACACAGAATATCCCTTCCATGCGGCAGGTTTCCGCAATCGCTTCATCAACTTTGGCCGCATCATAGGAAAAATCCATGCCTTTAACGAGCGAACCATCGTCAATGCCCTGGCGAACCTTTGCTTTGGGCGTTTGGCGGACAACCCCGTTATGCACCAAAAACATCCCTGTTTTCAGAGCCCGGGGATCCCTTTTTGCCTCCCGCAGCCATGCATCGATAGATGGTAAAACTTTTTTATTATTCATGCCGGTCACACTCCCTGCCTGACAAATAGATTGATTCTGCTGTATGCTTTTTGCGGTGGGATCCAGGTATCAGGAGATCTTTCCCACCCTTTCAAGCCAATTAACTGTATCAG
>CAZAQM010000211.1:0-3519 GCA_964487385.1 uncultured Dethiobacter sp. | reverse complement strand
GTGTACCGGGGCAAAGCAATTCCCCGGCAGGGAGAAACGATAAAGATCCCCGGGCAGAGAGAAACGATAAGGATTTCCGGGCGACAGGGAAGGCCGGCAAAAGCCCGGTTGGGGGCAGGGGCGCGGCGGGAAAGCAGGCGTTTCCGTCACTTAGGCCCCTATTGGGTCGAAAGCCTGGATGAGGGTGCTGTTTTCCTGCGAAAGAGGTTGGAAAAGACTCTTTTCTGGGCAGAAAAGGTTTTTTATGGCGAAGAAAAGCTTGTGTACCGGGGCAAAGCAATCCCCGGTCAAGGAGAAACGATAAAGATCCCCTGGCAGAAAGAAACGATAGTGATCCCCGGGCGGCAGGCAAGGCTGGCAGAGGCCCGGTTGGATGCAAAAGCCCGATCTGGGGCAGGGGTCCGGTGGGAGGAAGGGACCCTTCCGCAGGCAGGGTCCCGGCGGGAAAGCAGCCATTTCTGGATCCCAGGGTTTCTTTGGGAGAAAACATGGGGACAGAGTGCCGCCACCGGATGGGGAAGCCAAAAAATTGCAATATTTCAGCGCCATGCTGAACATCTCGTATTTCTGCAAAACAGGTTAAAGAAGATCTTCAGGCTAGAGGAGGTACGGTCAACTGGGGAAACCCTTTGGCAGAGGGTAATAAGAAAGGCAGCTTCTATCCGGGGCGAAAGGTTGACAGAAAATTTTTCCCGTCGGATGCCGCCGCCGGTTCCCCTGATCGGGGCCCGGCCCCTGAAACTGGTGGAAGGGACCTTAAAGGAATTTTGGGAGAATAAAACCCGGCGGGCAGACACTGTTTGGGAACGGCTATTTGCCGGGCCGGAAAAAAGCCGTCGGATTTTTTTAAGGGGAAGAATTTTTCCTCAGGCGGCAGGGGAGTTGCCTGGCAGGAGCAGAGAAGAAAATCAGAGAAGCAGTCTTTGGCCGGCAAGGGAAATAGCATTGCCCCAGCGCCGCCGGCAAGGGCTGGTCTATCCTATACGACAACTGGAACAGACTGTACGGCAACTGAAACAGGTTCCGGGAGAGCAGGACGGATCAGGACGCCGGGCAGCAGAAAGCAATATTCCCGGCAGATCTCTGCCGGATAAAGCGGCAGATAAGCTGGAAATGGGCGGAGGAGAATGGGCGGAAGGGCAGAAAAAGGGCCTGGGTCTGATGGCCCAGCCGCCCATTGCCCGGCAGGAACTGATTGTTTACAGGCCGGGGACCCGGCAGGCTCGTCTGGCGGAAAAAAATATCGCGACGCTGCTAATGCGGCAGGAAGAGAGGTTCCGGGCCAAGACCCGGGAGGCTCAGCCCTTCCCGGTGTCCTTCCAGGAAGGTCAGTCCCTTATCTCCCAAAGGGTCCGGTTCACTGTCCCTCTGCAGGCAGGGCAGGAAGCCTTGAAACGGATTCCCGTCCCGGAGCGGCAGGCTTTCACTCTTTTATCCATAGACCGGGCCTCCGAAGCGGAACTGATCTCCGGGAAAGATGATTTTCGTCACCGGCAGCAGGCAGGGAACACCCGCAAACAGGAAGAGGAAGAAAGTCTTTTTAGAACCGTGCAGACGGAAATGCAATATCTCAAAAAACAGGAAATCAACAGGGGAAAAATTCTGCATGAGCAAAACCGAACCGTCAAGATCTTAACGGAAAAAGTGAATATACAGGAAAAACTCCTCGACAAGCTGAGGGAAAAGCAGGCCGGGCCGCCGATGTGGGGTAAGGCGGATATGAAAATGGTGGTGCACGAAGTGCTGGAGCAGATAGGCAAGGATTTGCATCTGCAGCAACTACGCCGGGGACTGAGATAGGAGGGAAAAACCAGTGGCTTTTACAAAGGCAAAGATCAAGATTTACAAGGAGACAGGGACGGAGGAAGTATCGGTGCTTTTTAACCCGGCAGAATACAATCTGTCGGAAAGTGCCAATTACGTCGAAAAGAATATTCCCGGCCTGGCCGGCCCCGTTACCCAGTTTGTTTCCGGCGCGGCCGCCACCCTGACCATGACCCTGATGTTTGATACCTACGAAACCTCCCCCAGCGAGGCCGGCGGCAATGTGGCGGATAAGATGAACGCCAAAAGCGGAGCAGAGGAGGTAAAACCGACAGATGTTTCTCTTTTGACGAAAAAAATCACGGCTCTGACGGAAATTGACGGTTCTTTGCACCGGCCGCCTCTCTGTGAATTCCTCTGGGGTCCCTTGTGTTTTAAAGGGGTGGTGGCCAGTGTCAATCAGACTTATACCATGTTTATGGAAAGCGGAATGCCGGTCCGGGCCAAACTGGACGTCACCTTTAAATCGGTCCTGGATCTGGCGGAAAGCAGGAAAAAATCTCCCTTTGAATCCCCCGACCGGACCAAATGCCGGACAATCAAACAAGGAAGCCAATTATGGAATTTGGCCTGGGAAGAATACGGCGATCCGGAAATGTGGCGGGTGATCGCCAAAGAAAACGGCCTCATGAATCCCCGGCAGCTTTATCCGGGCCAGGTGCTCAAGCTGCCGGCCTTGTAAGAAAATCAGGGGAATGAAAGGCAGGAAAGGGGAGAAAGTATGGCGGATTTAATGGAAAGCGTCCATTCCTATGACCAATTGGCCCAAAAATATCAGAATTTCCTCGCTCCGGCCATTAAACTTAAATACCAGGGCAAGGACCTGGTTTCTTCGCTGAAACTGGCGGTGGAAAGTGTCTCCCTTTCTCTTTCCCTCAATTTTGCCTCCAGTTGCCATTTCACCATCGCCAACGCTTACGACCTGAAAGCCAGGACCTTTGACGCCAAAATTAAATCCCAGTTGATGCTGGGTACAGTGCTGGAGGTGGAAGTGGGCTACGGCTCCGCCACCACCCTGGTGTTTAAAGGATATATCAGCGAACTCATTTATGAGTTCCGGGACCTGCCTGCTCTGGACGTTACCATCCTGGATGTCCGCCGCCTGATGATGGAAGGCCAGGCCCGGATGCTGGTTCACAGTGTACAACAATATTCCCAGGCCTTTTCCGACGTTATGCAGCGTTATCAGAAGATTTGTTCCGATCTGGTCATCGACAAGACCGACGATCAATTGACCAGCGTGACCCAGACCACATCCGACTACGATTTTGTGGCCCGGGAACTGACCAGGAAAGCGGACCGGGAATTTTTCGTCCTGGCCGGTAAAGCCTATTTTCGCATTCCCCAGAAATCAGCGTCGCCCATCATGACCCTGGAATGGGGCAAGGGACTTTTGTCTTTTTCCCGCAACGCCATGTACCACGACGAGGCCATTAAAGTCGTTGGTTTTGATGAGGAAAATAAAGTGGCTCTGGTGGGAGAGGCCCGAAGTAAAGGGGACGACCCGCAAAAGAGTGTTATTTCAAAGCCCCAGCCCACAGTTTATACGGAGCCTGACGCTGTGGAGACAGGACAGGTGAAGAAACGGGTGGAAACCGAAGGCAAAAAGCGCAAGCGAAGGACCCAGGGCGGCCGGGGCATCTGCATCGGCTTGCCGGAAATCGTGCCGGGCCGCTTTATTGAATTGAAAAAATT
>CAZAQM010000210.1:0-3540 GCA_964487385.1 uncultured Dethiobacter sp. | reverse complement strand
AACCATCCACATGATAAATATCCATCCAGAACAGGGCGTTGGAAATTAAAAAACTATGCACTTCCGGCCGACCTAAATCAAAGTGCAGGGTATCCCATTCCGCACTTTCGCTTCTACGGCTGTCCTCATATTCATAGAGAGGCAAACCATCGAATTGGCGCAACCCATGAGCATCTTTGCAGAAGTGGCCCGGCACCCAATCCAAAATTACACCCAGACCCTTTTGGTGGCAGCGATCGACGAAAAACATAAAATCATGGGGGGAACCAAAACGGCTCGTCACAGAAAAATAACCGGTGGCCTGATAGCCCCAGGAGCCGTCCAGAGGATGTTCAGCGAGAGGAAGAATTTCCAGGTGGGTATAACCCATCTCCAAAACATAATCGACGAGTTCTTGGGCCAGCTCCCGGTAGGTATAAAAGCCTCCTCCGCTTTTACGCCTCCAGGAGCCCAGGTGGACTTCATAAATTGACAGGGGTTCGCGATAAATATTGCGGCTGCGTTTCTCTTGCCTCCACTGATCATCGCCCCATTGATAACCATCAGGAAAATAAACCCGGGAGGCCGTTCCCGGCCTCATTTCCGAGGAAAAAGCATACGGATCGCTCTTTAATAAAATTTCGCCCCGAGAGCTTTGGATCTCATATTTATAAAGAGCCCCTTCTTCCACACCGGGGATAAAGGTCGTCCAAACACCGGAGCTCTGGAGCTTTTCCAGCGGGTGGAGCCCCCCCTGCCATCCGTTAAAAGTTCCGGCAACCCCAACTTTTGCAGCACGGGGAGCCCACAAAGTAAATCTTACCCCCCTAATCCCTTGCCGATCCTCCGGGTGCGCCCCGAAAACCCGGTAACCCCTAAAAAGGTTCCCTTCATGATACAGGTAGAGATCATAGCCGCTGGGTGTCCCTGTATACTGCAAATCGGTCTCTCCTAAACAGGCAGACGCCTAAACATAATGATCATACTCCACCATTATTATCAGATTCTTCTATAATTAAACTTCTCCAAACAGCACCTGTTTCCTGCCTGCAGGCAAAATTTTATGGTTTTTCCCCCGCGGGCAAAACCCAGACAGTAACCTTATCCCCTCCCTTAAGCCTTGGCGGACCTTTTTTCCAGGTGGAGAGCCAGGTAGGAAATATCTGCCGGGGTTACGCCTTCGATACGGGAAGCTTGCCCCAGGGTTTGCGGACGCAGCTCCCCAAGCCTTTGTTTGGCCTCCGTGGAAAGGTTGACGAGCCGATCGTAATCAAAATCAGCGGGAATGGATTTTGCCTCCATCCTGGCCATCTGATGGACATGGGATTGCTGCTTTTCGATATAACCCTCATATTTGACCTGGGTTTCCACTTCCGCAGTAATCCTCCCATCCCGGGAAAGCGCCGCCCCAGCCTGCGTTTCCTTGAGTAGCTTCCGCATTTTATCGTAATTGAGTTCGGGCCTTCTCAGCAGTTCAGCCAGGCTCTGGGGTTTGGAAAGGGGGGCCAGGCCCTCTTTGGCAAACGTTTCCTGCAAAAGCGGGGTGGGAAGAAGGCGAAAGCTTTCCAGTTTCTTCTTTTCCTCTGCGATCAAACTTTTTTTCTCCTGGAAATTCCCAAAGCGTTCCCCATCGATAAGCCCCAGGTGGTAACCCTTTTCCGTGAGGCGCAGATCGGCATTGTCGTGTCGCAGGAGAAGGCGGTACTCGCAACGGGAGGTAAACATGCGGTAGGGCTCGCTGACCCCTTTCAGAATGAGATCGTCGATGAGAACCCCCAGATAAGCCTCGTTTCTGCGCAGGACAAAAGGAGCCTCCTCCCGGCAGAACAGGGCAGCATTGATGCCGGCCATCAGGCCCTGGGCAGCCGCCTCCTCGTAGCCGGTGGTGCCGTTAATCTGCCCGGCAAAAAAAAGCCCGCCCACCCTTTTGGTCTCCAAGGTTGCCTTGAGCTGCGTGGGGGGGAAAAAATCGTACTCGATGGCGTAAGCCGGGCGCGTGATGATGACCTCCTCCAGCCCGGGAATCGTGCGCAAAAAGGCCATCTGCAGCTCCTCCGACAGCCCGGTGGAAATCCCCTGGAGATACATCTCCTCACTTCCTTCGCTCTCCGGCTCAATAAAAACGGGATGCCTTTCCCGGTGGCGAAAGCGGAGCACTTTATCCTCAATGGAAGGACAGTAACGGGGGCCCTTGATTGGCCCCGAATAGAGCAACGCATAGTTGATATTATCGAGGATGAGCCGATGGGTTTTATCCGTCGTGTAGGTTAAATAACAGGGAATCTTTTGAAAAGAGGTCTTTTCCAGGGTAGCGAAGGAAAAAGTCCCGGCATTTTCTTCCCCTTCCACGGCAGTCAGACCATCAAAATTGATGCTGCGCCTGTAAACCCGCGGAGGGGTTCCTGTTTTGAACCGCTCCACCTCAAAGCCGAGGGAAAGAAGACTTTCCGCCAGTTCAGTTGAAGGGGCCTGGTTTCCCGGCCCTCCAGGAAAATGATCATAGCCCACAAATATTTCCGAACGCAGATAAACACCGGCGGCCAGGACAAGCACCCGGGAAAGATAGCGGCTCCCCTGGCGGGCAATAACCCCCTTAACCCTGCCCTCCTCGACCAAAATCCTAGCGGCAGTTCCCTCCCGAAGATAAAGAAGGTGCTCGCCTTCCAGGATCTCCTTCATGCCCTTTTGATAGCCCTGCTTGTCGATCTGTGCCCTGAGGGCCTGTACTGCCGGACCTTTGCTGGTATTCAGCCGGCGCATCTGCAAAGCATTTCTGTCCCCGTTTAAACCCATGATCCCCCCCAGGGCATCGATCTCCCTAATCAGATGCCCCTTGCCGGGTCCGCCAAGGGATGGATTACAGGCCATCATGGCAGGATGATCGAGGTTTGATGTCAGGAGGAGGGTCCGGCAGCCCATGCGCGCCGCTGCCAGAGCCGCCTCGCAGCCGGCATGACCGGCACCAATAACGATCACATCATAATTTTCCGTTTCCATTTTTGAAACTCCTTTTATGTGGCCCGCTGTCTAAAGATCCTTCGGCACGGGCAGATATGTCCGGATAGCAATGAAGAGCAGGGAACCGAGGATTGCTGTAATTAACTGGGGCAGGCCCACCGCATAGGCTCCCGGCAGCGGCAGGCCCACGGCAAAGAATGCACCGGCAGCAATGATCAGCGCCTTTAGGGGCGAAGCAAAAATACAACCGTAAAGAGGCTTTTTACGAAAGCTGAAGAAGGTTACGCAGTAAAGGAAATTTCCCAAGGCAATGAAAGGGAACAGAGCGGCGTTGGGCATAATTCCCTGTACCAGTGCCAGCAGCGGCGAAAGCAAACTAATAAAAACAGCACCCGCCATCCCGGTGATTAGCGTAGTAAAAAGCAAGGTCGTATTGACCAGGGGGCCGGTTATATATTGGAATTTAAATTGCTGGACCACGAGTATTATTGCTGAAAAAAGTCCAATTCTCGTTATTACCTTTAGTTTTAGATCTTTCAATGCCAATCGCCCTCCCATATTATAGTTCATTGCAATCCTTTGCCATAACGTATTATAAGCCAC
>CAZAQM010000209.1:0-3543 GCA_964487385.1 uncultured Dethiobacter sp. | reverse complement strand
TGCACAGCCTTCTGGGAATTATGGCAAACAGCGGGCTTAACCTTACCAAGATCGAATCCCGCCCCATCCGCGGCGAACTAGGCAAATATATTTTTTTCCTGGATATCCAGGGGCATCGCCAAGATGAAAATGTAGCCTTCGCCATTAGGAAAATAGATGAAAAAGCCCTTTTCCTAAAGGTGCTGGGTAGCTACCCCCGTTCCGGGCAGATATTTTAATTTATTTCAAAAAAAGTACTTGACGAATTTAGATTCCTCTGCTAAAATAAAAGTTAATTTACATTTTGCAAAAGGCTATGAAAAAGGAAAGTAAGCTGGTGATGTTTGCCACAGAGATGCGAGGGCCGTTGGCTGGGAGCCCTCCAGTATAACAGCCGGAAGAAGTTCCCTTTGGAGCTGCAAAGTTTAAAACCGATATTTTGGTTAAATGGGTATTATCGGTAAACGAATTGGTTTGGCTGGCAAAGAACGTTAAAAGCAATGATGGGGAGAAGTAGGCGGCAGGTGGGCTCCAGAGAGCCGGGGGGCGGTGAAACCCCGGTGCCCGAAGTTGCTGAAATACACTCCTGAGCAGCAAACCGAAGGCCGGTAGTAAACACTTGACGGCGGCTAGTAGGCTTTGACGGAGGTCTTCCACCGTTAAAAGGAAGGGGGTATAAGGCTGTGAATTTTTCAGTCCGTACCTGACGCCGCCGGGCAAAATTTGCTCATTTAAATGGGGTATCAGGCTGGAAATTACGGTCCGTACCTTAAAAGAGGGGTTTTTCCCAACCAGGGTGGTACCGCGAATAGTTAAAGCTTTCGTCCCTACGGACGAAGGCTTTTTTATTTAGCAAAATTTTTAAAGGAGGGTGCAAAATGTTGGTGGTCATGAATGAAGGCACGACAGATAATGAGGTCAGCGAGGTGGAACAGCAGTTAAGAGGTTTTGGTTTTAGCGTGCAAAGGCCTAACCGTAAAAACTGTTGCATTCTGAGAATATCGTGTAATGGCGGTGTTGATAACACGCTTGCAGTAAAAGCAATCCCGCACGTAGAAAGAATTATTTATCCGCATTATCCTTTTGAATTGGTCAGCAGAGACTATCAGGAGGAAAAGACTGTTTTTAAGGTGGGAGAAGTAGAAATTGGGGCACAGAAAACAGTCGTCATGGCAGGGCCATGCGCCGTTGAAGGAAGAAAGCCCTACCTTCAGGCTGCTGTTGCAGTAAAAGAGGCAGGCGCCCATGTACTAAGAGGCGGGGCCTACAAACCCCGTTCTTCCCCATATGCCTTTCAAGGCCTGGAGGAGGAGGGCCTGAAAATAATGGCAGAAGCCAGAGAGGTGACCGGCCTTCCCATTATTACAGAAGTCCTGGATCAAGATTCCGTGGAAACAGTTGCTGAGTATGCGGATATTCTCCAGGTAGGCACGCGCAATATGCAAAATTTCTGTTTGCTGAAAGAACTTGGGCAGTTGGGAAAGCCTGTTTTAATAAAAAGGGGGATGTCGGCAACAATTGAAGAATGGTTAATGGCGGCAGAATATCTTCTCAGCGAAGGAAATGACAAAGTTATTCTCTGTGAAAGAGGCATTAGAACATTTGAAAAGTATACGAGGAATACTCTGGATATCAGTGCCGTACCCGTCGCCAAAACCCTGAGCCATCTGCCGGTCTTTGTCGATCCCAGCCATGGAACCGGCCTTTGGAGATGCGTTTCACCCATGAGCATGGCTGCTATCGCTGCCGGAGCTGACGGGCTGCTGATCGAGGTCCATCCCTCGCCAAAGGAAGCGTTATGTGATGGCCCGCAGTCGCTGTTGCCGGATAAATTTGCCCTGCTGGTTGATTCCCTGAAAAAGGTGGCAGAAACAGTTGGCCGAACTCTTTAAGCAAAAACATATTGTAAATAAATGCTGCATCATCGGATTGGGACTTATTGGAGGCTCCCTTGGCCTTGCCCTGGCTAAATATGGCGTTGCCTCCGAACGTTGGGGGTATGATACTGACCCCCTGGCGATGGAAAACGCTGTAGGGAAGGGAGCCGTGGATAAAACAGCATCGCTGCCCGAAGCACTGAAGGAAGCTGATCTCGTCATTCTATCCGCCCCGGTGGGCAAAATTCCTTTTTTACTGGGTGAAATAGCCCCCCATTTGCATCGGAATGTGCTGGTTACCGATGTGGGCAGCAGTAAAAAAATTATTGTTGGAGCTATGCAAAAGAGACTTCCCGGTGCCTGCCTGGGCGGACATCCCATGGCTGGTTCCGAACTTTCAGGTGTCGAAGCCGCCAACCCGGATCTTTTTCAAGGTGCCGTTTATTTCTTAACTCCCGTTAAGGATACTCCGCTACAAAAAGTAGAATTAATGGAAAAAGTAATTTTATCCATCGGGGCGAGACCCAAGCAAATCGACTGCGAAGAGCATGACAGAATTATGGCTCCCCTTAGTCATCTGCCCATGCTGGTTTCCTGCGGGCTCGTCAATGTGCTGGGCAGATACAACGAGCAGTGCAGCACAATCTTCTCTTTAGCAGGCAATGGATTTAAAGACACAACGCGCATCGCTGCCGGTGATCCCCTGCTCTGGTCGGATATCTTTGCAAGCAATAAAGACAATTTGCGGGAGGCGCTGTCGTTATTTCTTCAGGAAATGCAGACGATGAGCGAATATCTCGATGGAAAAGATCAAAACGGCATATACGAATCGTTACGAAAAGCAGCTTCCCTGAGAAGCAATCTGCCCTAGAAATAGCGGAAAGGAGGGGGAAAAACCAAATGGATATCTGCATTCAACCATCTGAAAGGATCGCAGGAAAAATAAAAATGCCGGGGGATAAATCCATTTCCCACAGGGCGTTGATACTTTCCTCGTTAACAAAGGATACGGTTGAAATTGAAGGTCTTCTTAGATCGGATGATACTTTGTCCACTTTAAACTGTTTGCAAAAGCTGGGCGCCGACATTGAAGATGATGGCGAGACCGTAAAAGTCAAAGGGAAAGGCCTTCGGGGCTTCAGCGAACCGGGGGATATCCTCTGTGCAGGAAATTCAGGGACCACGGCACGCCTTCTGGCAGGCCTGCTCTCCGGGCAGCATTTTCATACGATTTTGAACGGGGACAGCTCGTTAAGAAAGAGGCCGATGGGAAGAGTAACGAAGCCGCTCAAAAAAATGGGCGCCCTGATCGATGGCAGGCAAAATGGCGAACTGTTGCCCCTGGCGATTAAAGGCGGCGATTTGCAGCCGATCTGCTATACTCTGCCCGTCGCCAGCGCCCAGGTAAAATCTGCCCTTCTCCTGGCGGCCCTTTACGTTCGGGGAACTACGGAAATAATCGATCCTTACCAGACCAGGGATCATACCGAAAAAGCGCTGCGCCATTTGGGCGCAGATATAAGGACCGGCAGGGAAAACCATCTTATCATCCAAGGCCCTGCCGAGCTTCGGGGGGAAAGGTTTCGAATACCCGGGGACATTTCTGCCGCTGCTTTTTTTATTGCCGCTGCAGCGCTGGCCCCATATGGGGAACTATACCTTGAAGAAGTGGGGATTAACCCTTCCC